>NZ_JBNNJZ010000172.1:0-14961 GCF_050270335.1 Streptomyces sp. NPDC059900 | reverse complement strand
CAGGACCTGGAGCGCGGGCGCTCCGCCGCGTGCCGCCTCGGCGACGAGGGGGCACGCGGCGGGGTCCTGTGCGAGGACGTCGCCGACCGGTGCGTCCCCGGGCCCCAGGACGGTCGTACGCCGCTGCCGCGCGGCCCCTTCGTCGGCGATCACCCAGTCCGCGAACCGGCGGTGCAGGACGGCGGCGGCGCGTTCCAGCACGGCCGCGCGGTCCCCGGCGGGAGCGGTGAGCAGGGCGGTGGTCATGGCGTCAGAGAGGTCCAGACGGGCCGCGTGCCGGGTCGCTTCGCCGAGGTCGGGGGCGGGCGCGTGTGCCCGGAAGGTCTCCTGCGGCGCCCCGCGCGCGCCGGGGGGCCGCACGCCCGGCTGCAACACCACGAGCACCGCCGTGCGCGGCTCCGCGCCCGGCCGCAGCGCGGTGAGCGTCGCGCGGACCGGGAGATGCGGTTCGCGCTGGAGGTGGACGGTGAGGCTGCGGTCGCCGTCGCCGCGGGCGACCGCGGCGGTCTGCGAGCGGAACGCGACCCGGTCCGCGTGCAGCAGGAACCCGGTCAGGGGTCTGCCGGTCGCGTAGCCGGCGCGGGCGCCCGTGAAGCCGGTCGCCGCGAAGTTCATCCGCCGGACCACCGACTCCCGGTCTATCAGGACGACGGGCAGGGGCAGACGCTGGAATATGGCCCGCAGGAGCCGCTGCTCGTCCCGGTCGGGGACACTGCCGCCGAGATGGCCCTCGGCGGCGAGTTGTTCGTAGAGGGGCATCAACCGGTGCGCTACATGGTCGAGTTCGAAGATCGCCGCGTCGAGGACCGTGCCGAGATCATCCGCCGGCACGGAACGGGCCGATTTCAACTCGGCCACGCGGCGCACGAAATCGGCGATGTCTTCACCGAACTCCTCCGTTTTGGCCATGTGCCGAACGTAACCGCTGGGGCCGTTTTCCGTGGGGCCTCACGGGAAGGCGGTGATAAGGAGGAGGAATCCATCATGGCCCTCGTACCCGAACCGGACCTGGCAGGACCGGAATCGGTGATGCCGGGACGCAGGCTCTCCGAACTGGCCGAACAGGCCGTGCGCTGCACCAGCGGGTGCTGCGGCGCGGGCACGACCGTATCCGAAGGCGGCAGCGAGCACCCCGCGGCGGTGACCCATCCCGACCTGGCGGGGCTGGTCTCCGTCCAGCTGCGGTCGGGCGACGGGCCCATTCCGGCCGCTCAGGAGCGGGGTGCGCCGGTTCAGACCGGTGATCTGCTGCGGGAAGAACGGTGGCCCGAATACCGCGCCATGGCGCTCGACTCAGGCGTGCGATCCAGCGTCACGCTCCCCTTCCAGCGTGCGGGGCTCGCGGTCACCCTGACCCTGTTCAGCTTCCGCCCCGGCGCCCTGGACGACGTCCGGCACGGCCCCGCCCGGGCGCTCGGCGACCTCGCCACGACGGGCCTGGTCCGCGACCGCCGCTACCGCGCGGCCCTGGCCGAACTGGACCACCTCGGCACGGCCCTGCGCACCCGCCCCGTCGTCGACCAGGCCTGCGGCATCATCATGCACGCCCTGACCTGCGACGCGGACAAGGCCTTCACGATGCTGCGCCGCATCTCCCAGACCAGCAACCGCAAGCTGGGCGACGTCGCGGCGGCGGTGGTCCGCACCCGCGGCAAGGGCCTCGAGCGGGAGCTGTCACAACTGGCATCCGGGACCTGACCACGCGGCGCCTTGCCGGAACCGCCCGACCGGAGCCTGACCGTGCCGCCTTCCGGCGGGGGTACCCGGCCGGAGCCTGACCGTGCCGGGTCTCTGCCGGAGCACCCGGCGGGGGGCTTCCGCGCGCGGGGAGTGGCTTGGCGCGTTTCGATGGGTACATGCGGACGGAAACCGAGGGGCGTGGGCCTGTGCGGTACGGGCCGCCCCTGCCGGAGCCGGGGTTGCCCGTTCTGCCGGGGCTCTGTGCCGTGCTCGCCGGTGCCGCGGGCCGCGCCCACGCCGAACCGCCCGGCGGCGGCCCCGCCCTCCGGGACGCCGCGAGCGGCTACTGGGCCCGGCGGGGCCTGTGGGGGGAGCGGGACCAGGTCGTCGCCGCGCCCGGAGCCGCACCCCTGCTGCTCGCCCTGGCCGCCGCGATCGGCGGCGGTGACGTCCTGCTCCCGCGGCCCTGCCCCGCCTGGTGGGAGCCGCAGGTGCGGCTCCTGGGCCGGTCGGTGTACCACGTGCCGACGCCCGCCGAATGCGGTGGCGTGCCCGATCCGTACGCCCTCCTGGAGACCGTGAGCCGCATCCGCGCCGAGGGCGGCACCCCGCGCCTCCTCGTGCTCTCCGTCGCCGACGACCCGACCGCCACCGTGCCGCCGCCGGAGGTGCTGCACGAAGCCGTGGAGGCCGCCGCGGACGAGGGTCTGCACATCGTCAGCGACGAGACCTGGCGCGACACCCTGCACCGCCCGCGCGACACCATGCTCATCGGCCCCGCCGAGATGGCTCCCGACCGGGTCACGGTCCTCACCGACCTCTGCGGCGCCTTCCTGCCGCCGGGCTGGCCCGCCGCCGTCGCCCGCTTCCCGCCGGGCGACAGCGGCGCCGCACTGCGGGACCGCACCCTGGACGTCCTCACCGCGCTCGGCGCAAGCCTCGCGGCGCCGGTCGGGGCGGTGGCGGCGTACGCCCTGGGCGAGCCGGACGAGGTGACCGACCGCCTCGCCCGCGCGACCCGCCTGCACGCGCACGTGGCCGCCGCGGTCCGGCGCGCGGTCCTCGCCGCGGGCGTGCTCGCCCTGCCCCCGCAGGCGGGCCGCCACCTCTACGCGGACCTCGGCCCGCTCCGCAAGGACCTGGCGGCGCACGGCGTCGGCGACTCGCAGGACCTGGAGAACTTCCTCGGCGAACGCCTCGCCATGCCCGCACCAGGCGGCCACCGCTTCGGCGACGACCCGGGCACCCTGCGCGTACGCCTGTCGACCTGGCCGCTGCTCGGCTCGACCCCGCAGGAGCGAACGGCCTGCCTCGATGCGGAAGACCCGCTCGAACTGCCCCACGTGCAGCGGGCGTTGCATGCCCTCGGGGCGGCCCTCGGCGGGCTTCGCGCGGCGGCCTAGGACACGGTCCGCCGGACCTTGCGCCACAGCGCGGGCGCCGTGCTGATCAGTACCGTCAGGGCGACCGCCACCACCACGCCCTGCCACGGCTCCTTGAAGAGGGAACCGCCCAGAATGCCGATCAGCTGGTACGTCAGGGCCCAGGCGAGGCACGCCGGCGCGTCCCCGCGGGCGAACTCGCGCAGCGGCATCTTCGCCATCAGACAGGCCAGCATCACCGGAATCCGCCCCGCGGGCACCAGCCGGGACAGGACGAGCACCAGGACGCCGTGGTCCGCGAGCTTCTCCTGCGCCTGCGCGAGACGGTCCTCGGGAGCACGGTCCCGGATCGCCGCGAGCCAGCGCGAGCCGTTCTTCGAGTGCATGCCGCGCCGGCCGAGCCAGTACAGCGCGATGTCCCCGAGGAAGGCGGCGAGCGCCGAAACGCCGAACACCATGAGCAGCGAGAGGGGCGCCGTCTGGTGCACGGCCACCACGGCTGCCGAGCTGACGAGCGCGCCGGTGGGCACCACGGGCACCAGCGCGCCCAACACGATGAGCAGGAACAACGTCGGATAGCCGACCGCCTGCTGCGTCGACTCCGGCGTCACGCCGAGGGCCGCGAAGGGCGAGGCGAGGATCACCGGGAATCTCCCCCGGTGACCTCCGGCCGCACGCTCTCGCCGTGTCCCAGGCGATGCACCGCCACCTCGGGGGCGAGCCGCGCCGCCTGGCGCACGAACTCCTCGCCCGGCGTGTGGAACTCGTGCGGCCGCACGGCGTCCATGCCGATCGGCCAGTACGTCCCGTAGTGCACCGGCACCGCGCTCTTCGGCGCGAGCCTCGCCAGGGCGACCGCCGCACGTGCCGCGTCGAGATGGCCGTGGCCGAGATAGGGCCCCCAGCCGCCCACCGGAAGCAGCGCCACGTCGACATCGCCGACCTCGTCGGCCATCGAGTCGAAGAGCCCGGTGTCCCCGGCGAAGTACGTCCGCGCCTCACCCCGCACCACGAAGCCCAGGGCGGGCGTGCCGTGCGGTCCCACGGGCAGCCGCCGCCCGTCGTGCCGGGCCGTCACCACCCGCACGGCGAGGTCACCGACCCGCACCTCGTCCCCCGGCACGACCTCGACGAGATCCAGATGGGCGAGCCTGCGCGCAAGACCCGGCACCTGCCGCCGGGAGCCGCGCGGAAGCAGCACCCGGGTGCCGGGCGCGATCCGTGCCAGGGAGGGCAGATGCAGATGATCGGCGTGCAGATGGGAGAGGAGCACGGCGTCGGCGACGGCCGCCCCGGCGGGCGGTAGCGCGCCTCTGCGCCGGCGCAGATGGGCGAGGCGCCGGGCGAACAGCGGGTCGGTGAGCACTCGCAGACCCGAGTCCTCGACCGTGCAGGTGGCATGACCCCACCAGGTGATCTCCACCGGCACTCCGGTTCCTCCTTCACGCGACTGTTTACGAGCCTACGGCCAGGAGTAGGGTCTTCGGCTGACGCCAGTGGTGAAGACACCAGAGGTGAGGGGGACGCGATGACAGATGCCGCGAGCGCGACAGTGGTGCGGGTCGCCGCGATCGCCAGCCTGACACCGCTGGAGGAACTGGACGCCGACCCCTTCCTGGTGGACTCCCGCAGCCAGCACGCGATGTGCGCGCGCTGGGCCGCCGAGAGAGGGTACGTCGTCACCCGTGAACTCGTCGTCCGCGGGCTGCCCGCCGACCATGCCGTGCTCTGGGCCGACGTCGACGAAGGGCTCGTGGACCTCTTCGTCGTGCCGAGCCGCCGGGTCCTCGACAGCGCGCTGCGCTCGCCGGAGGAGTTCACCGCGGAGTGCGGGCGGCGCGGGGTGCGGATCGAGACGGCGGGCCTCGCGGAACCGTCGTACGACGCGGTGATGAAGGCCTGTGTCCACCGGCGGCTCTCCATGCCGACCGCGGGGTACGACGGTCGCTGACCTGGCGCCGCCCGGCCGTTCACCCTGTGACACGCTGGTGTCCGGATCTGTCATGAAACGTGAGGCGACGCGGCGTGGGGCGAGAGCGATGGCGGGCGATCGGCAGCGTGGTGTGGCGCTCCGTCGCCGTATGGCTGGTCAGCACGCTCACCATGCTCGTGCTCGCCGGGATCCTGCCCGACTTCCAGTTGCAGTCCGACAACGGCGACAGCGCGACCCGCATCGCCATCACGGCCGCCCTCGGAGCCGGCGCCTTCGGCCTGCTCTCCTCGCTGGTGTGGCCCCTGCTCGTACGGGCCCTGCTGCTGGTGCCCGCCCTGGTCCTCGGCCTGCTCGCCTTCGCCCTCAACGGCTCGCTGCTGCTGCTCGCCCTCCGGCTCATCCCCGACGGGCGCGGCGACGCCAACCCGGAGACCGCCGTCGTCGTCGCCGCGGTCATGTCCGCCGTCGCGTCGGCCACCGGAGGTTTCCTCGCCGTCCGTGACGACGACGCCTACCGCCGCCGTCTCTACCGCCTCGCCGACCGCAGACGACGCCGCCTCACCGAGGGGCAGAGCGGCCCCGTACCGCCCGGCACCGTCTTCATCCAGCTCGACGGCGTCGGCCACGACGTCCTGCGCGCCGCCGCGGACAACGGCCTGATGCCGACCATCGCGGGCTGGCTCGGCCGGGGCGGCGAACCCAGCCACCGCCTCACGCCCTGGCGCACCGACTGGTCGAGCCAGACCGGAGCGAGCCAGCTCGGCATCCTGCACGGCTCGAACCACGACGTCCCCGCCTTCCGCTGGTACGAGAAGGACACCGGCGAGGTCATGGTCTCCAATCGGCCCGCGTCCGCCGTGGAACTCCAGCGCCGCGCCATCGAACGCACCGGCGACGGCGGCCTGCTCACCCTCGACGGCGCGAGCCGCGGCAACCTCTTCAGCGGCGGCGCCGAGCAGCTCGCCCTCGTGCTCTCCATGGCCGCGCGCCGCGGCAAGGAGAACCGCTCCCGCGCCGGGTACTTCGCCTACTTCTCCGATCCCGCCAACGCCGTCCGCACCGCCCTTTCCTTCGTCGCCGAGGTCGGCCGCGAGATGGGCGAGTCGACCCGCGCCCGGATCAGGAAGCGGCGCCCGCGCATCGGCCGCGGCGGGCTCTACCCCTTCATCCGCGCCTTCGCGACGGTCGTCGAGCGCGACGTCGTCGTCGCCGCGGTGATCGGGGACATGCTCGTCGGACGCAGCGCCGTCTACGCCGACCTCGTGGCGTACGACGAGGTGGCCCACCACTCCGGGCCCAGCGGCAGCGACGTCGACAAGGTCCTCCAGCGCCTCGACCGGTCCCTCGCGCTGATCGCGAAGGTCGCCGAACACGCCCCCCGCGCCTACCGCATCGTGGTCCTCTCCGACCACGGCCAGAGCCCCGGAGAGACCTTCCGCGCCCGCTACGGCCTCACCCTCGGCGACCTCGTCAGGGCGGGCTGCGGCCTGCCCGTGCCGCGCAAGGCACGGCGCACGCACAGCGGCGCCGAGGCCCGCTCGGCGGTGCGCGCCGCGCTGCGCCGCCCCGTCGAGGAGGGCGCGGGCAAGGACCGCCCCGCAGGCGAGGCGGAGCCCGTCGTGCTCGCCTCCGGCAACCTCGGCCTCGTCTCCTTCCCCGACGTCCCGCACCGCATGACCCGCGAGGAGATCGACCTGCGCCACCCGGCGCTCCTGCCCACCCTCGCCAACCATCCCGGCGTCGGCTTCCTCCTCGTACGCGGTGAGGACCGGGGCCCCGTCGTCCTGGGCGCGCGCGGCAGCGAGGTGTACCTCGACGAGGAGCCCGGCGACCCCGGGCCGCTGGCCGATTTCGGGCCCGGCGCCGCCGAAGCCGTGCGCCGCACCGACGGCTTCCCGCACGTCGCCGACATCATGGTCAACTCCTGGTACGACCCGCAGGACGGCGAAGTCCTCGCCTTCGAGGAGCAGATCGGCTCGCACGGCGGGCTCGGCGGTGCCCAGGGCCACCCCTTCCTCCTGTCGCCCCTCGTGCTGTCAGCACCGGTCGACGAGGGGCAGGAGCTCGTCGGCGCCGAGCGCGTCCACGAGGTGCTGCGGCGGTGGCTCGGCGAGTACCAGGGGCCGGAGGTTCCGCTGGTGGGAGGGGGTGCCGGGGGTGCGGAGGATCCCCGGCAGGAGGACGCCGGCAGCACAGCTTTTGCGGCCCCCGACCCTGCCGTGCAGGACAAAACACGCTGATTTTGCGGGGTTCGGGCCGTGCCCGACGATGTCTGACGCCCCGGCGATCCCGGGCGTCCGGCACGATGAGAGGCACCACCCCATGCACGACACCGGAACCGTGACCCAGTCGGCTCCGGCCCCCGACCAGGAAGAACAGCGGACAGCGCAGCACGCGGACCAGCCCGTGGGTCAGTCCACGGACCAGTCCGCGGAACAGCACAGCAGGCACGCCCGTCGCTTCGGCCTCCCCATCGCCACCTGCCTCGTCATGGGCAACATCATCGGCGGCGGCATCTTCCTGCTCCCGGCCTCCGTCGCCCCCTTCGGCACCATCAGCCTCGTCGCGTTCGGCGTCCTGACCGCGGGCGCCATCGCCCTCGCCCTGGTCTTCGGGCGGCTCGCCCAGCGCGATCCGCGCACCGGCGGCCCCTACGTCTACGCGCGCGCCGCGTTCGGCGACTTCGCCGGATTCCTCGCCGCCTGGTCCTACTGGGCCACGGCCTGGGTGTCGAACGCCGCGCTCGCCGTCGCCGCGGTCGGCTATCTGGACGTCCTGATACCGGTCAACGACCACAAGTGGACCGCCTGCCTGGCCGCCCTGGTCCTGCAACTGCTACCCGCCCTGGCGAACTTCGCGGGCACCCGGTACGTCGGCGCGGTCCAGGTCGTCGCCACCGTCCTGAAGTTCCTGCCGCTGCTCCTGGTCGCCTTCGGCGGTCTGTTCTTCTTCGACAGCGCCAACCTCGGCCCCTTCCGGGCGACCGGCGACAGCCCGGCCGGCGCGATCTCCGCCTCCGCCGCGATCCTGCTCTTCTCCTACCTGGGCGTGGAATCGGCCGCGGTCAGCGCCGGTGAGGTGCGCGACCCGCGGCGCAACGTCGGGCGCGCCACCATCCTCGGCACCCTCGGTGCCGCCCTCGTCTACCTGCTCGGCACCGTCGCCGTGTTCGGCACCGTCGCCCACGACAAGCTCGTGAACTCCACCGCGCCGTTCTCGGACGCCGTCAACGTCATGTTCGGCGGCTCCTGGGGCGGTACGGCGGTGGCGCTCGCGGCGGTCGTCTCCATCCTCGGCGCCCTCAACGGCTGGACCCTCCTGAGCGCCCAGACGCCGTACGCCGCCGCCAGGGACGGGCTCTTCCCCGCGGCCTTCGGCAAGAAGAAGCGCGGCGTGCCGACCGTGGGCGTCCTGGTCACCGTCGTCCTGGCCTCGCTCCTGACCGTCTACAACTACACGGCGGGATCGAGCGGCGTCTTCGAGTCCCTCGTCCTGATCACCACGTTCACCGCGACCGTGCCCTACCTCCTGGCCACCGCCGCGCAGGTCTACTTCCTGGTCTCCGGGCAGGGCGAGCGCGTCGACCGCGCCCGGCTCGTGCGGGACGGCATCCTCGCGGGCATCGCGTGCGGGTTCTCCATGTGGCTCGTCGCCGGGTCCGGTTACGCGGCCGTCTACCAGGGCGTCCTGTTCCTCTTCGCGGGCGTGCTCGTCTACGCGTGGATGGCGGCCCGCAAGGAGCGGACCGCCACCCACTGATTCCCCGACCCCCGTCGGTTCGGGGTTCCCCGTGGTTCCGGACTGCCGGGCGGGGTTCCTGACTACCTGGCCAGCGGTGCGACCACCCAGCGGCGGGTGGTGAACATGCCGTCGGGCGGGCCGATCTCGATCAGCTTGCGGGCCGCCGGATAGGCCTCGTTGCCCTCGATCTCATAGCCGACGTCGAACGTCCCCGGCACGTCCCTGACCTGTGGCTCCTGCTGCGCCTTCGCACCCTTCGCGCCCTGGCCGCCGCTCTCGCCGGCCGTCACGGCGGCGAGTTCGGCGAGCAGCTGCCGCTGGGCCGCCGCGAGGGCCTCGCGCGGGTCGCGGGCCCGCGGCGCCGCTGGTGCCGCGGCCTTGCCGCCCACGGGAGGCGGCGCGATGTCGGTGCTCGGCTCGCGCGTCGTGCCGGTGGCCTCGCGGGTGGAGATCTGCGCCTGGACGACCGTCGCGTCGTTGTCCAGGACGACCCGGATGAGACCGCGGTCCGGCGTGATGACCGGGACGCCGTCGAAGACCTGCCGGAACGTCACATGGGTCTCCAGGGACACCGGCTGCCCGAGCTCCGAGCCGTCCTTCGCCCCGGAGTTCTGCATCAGGTCGTGCACGCTGTCCACGACGAGCTCGGCGCCGTCGGCGTGCTGCTCGGCGAACACGCGCGCCGCCTCGACCGCCCGGTCCGTGGGCAGTTGGCGCAGGTTGCGGTGGTTGGCCTCGGCGAGCTTGACCCATCGTACGGCGTGCGGCGCCGTGGAGATGGTCCGGTCACCGGACGCGGCACTGAGCACGCCCTGCCGCTCGACCTGCACCTCTTGCAGCGCCGCGGACGGGAAGTCGGCGATGCGGCCCAGCCTGGTGAGCTCCTCGGCCGGATCGCGCGGGGCTAGCTGCACGATCTGCGGGCTGGCCGGCGCCTGCGTCCGCGGCTCCCTGAGGCTTTCGCGCGCGTTGTACCAGCGCCACGCGTACCAGTTGTCCGGCACGTGCTCGCGGTAGAGGGTGCGCTCGGCGTTGAGGCGGGCCGTGGCCTCCGCCTGGTTGGCGCCGACCGCGCAGACCGAGGGCGCCTGGCCCTTGTAGATGTCCCAGCTCGCGTTCAGCCAGGCGTCGGTGAACGTCTGCCCGGCCCGCCACTTCTCCCAGAACTTCCTTCCGTAGTCCGGGCTGTCGATGCTGACTGTCTCGAACCCGAAGATCATGCGGAAGCCGATGTTGGGCCCCGCCCAGGTGCGGATCGGGGAGTGCCCGCCGAGGACCCGCAGCGAGGTGCAGGTGGACCAGAAGACGTAGTTCACCTTCTCGTTGCCCAGCGCCATCCGGTTGGAGACCGCGTCGCTGCGGCCGTCCCAG
The DNA here is from genome assembly GCF_050270335.1 of Streptomyces sp. NPDC059900. Classification (NCBI taxonomy): domain Bacteria; kingdom Bacillati; phylum Actinomycetota; class Actinomycetes; order Kitasatosporales; family Streptomycetaceae; genus Streptomyces; species Streptomyces sp. NPDC059900. The sequence continues at coordinate 4,854 of NZ_JBNNJZ010000172.1, read as the reverse complement.
ACCGCGCCGAGCGGCGCGAAGAAGACCCCGTTGTTGTCCATGCCGCCGTGGCCCGAGTGGTACACCGCGACCACCGCGTCCATGCCGTAGCGGTCCTGCCAGTTGTCGTACGTCTCCTCGTACGCCCAGACCTGAGCCCCGCCGTCCGCGAACCAGAAGTTGCGGTCGTAGAACTGCTGGAGGTACGCCAGCCACCCGGTGGCGTCGGCGTGCGTGTGGAAGAGAGTGTTCTGGTTGACGAACTTCTGGATGCTGAAGGCGCCCCACCAGCCGAACGTCGAGTCGCGGGTGGCGGCGGCCCCCGGCTTCGCCCCTTCCAGCGGGGACGGACCGCGGTCCGAGTAGTTCATGCGCATGGCCAAACCCCCTGAGTGATCTCCTCGTCCGTGCGAGGGGGCCTCAAAGTGTCACCGCGCGACTGCCTTGCCCAGTTGCCATTCAGGCCATAGCTACTGCGCACCGGGACTTCCGCCGCGCCTCTGACGCATCAGTAACCGCCACCCGTGGGCAGGTCTGCGGCGTGCGCCGACCCGGGGTGTGATCGGATGGGCGCACGGAAGTTCCGCAACGCATCACGGAACCGCACTGAAGGGATCTGCATCGTGGCTACCACGCGCTCCGCGCACACGGTCTGGGAAGGCTCTCTGACGGAGGGCTCGGGCACCGTCGCCTTCGACTCGTCCGGCATCGGCGAGCAGGCCGTCTCCTGGCCCTCCCGCGCCGAGGAGGCCAACGGCAAGACCAGCCCGGAAGAGCTGATCGCCGCCGCGCACTCCAGCTGCTTCTCCATGGCGCTGTCGCACGGTCTGACGGGCGCGGGCACCCCGCCCACCCGGCTGACCACCTCCGCCGACGTGACCTTCCAGCCCGGCACCGGCATCACCGGCATCCACCTCACCGTCGAGGGCACCGTGCCGGGTCTGGACGAGGCCGCCTTCACCGCGGCCGCCGAGGACGCCAAGAAGAACTGCCCCGTGAGCCAGGCGCTGACGGGCACGACGATCACGCTGACGGCGAAGCTCGCCTGACGCAGTCCGGCCACCGTCCGGACCGTGCCGCCGTCCCTGCCGGGGCGGCGGCACCGTCATATGCGGCATTGACAACAAGCCGCTCAAGTTTTGTGATGGAGGGCGGAGTACGCCGGGAAACGGGCTCGCGGTGGAAGGAGACTGGACATGGCACGTGCAGTCGGGATCGACCTCGGTACGACGAACTCGGTGGTGGCCGTCCTGGAGGGCGGTGATCCCACGGTCGTCGCGAACGCCGAGGGAGCACGCACCACGCCCTCGGTCATCGCCTTCGCGAAGAACGGCGACGTCCTGGTCGGAGAGGTCGCCAAGCGGCAGGCGGTCACCAATGTGGAGCGCACCGCACGCTCCGTCAAGCGGCATATGGGCGACGGGAGTTGGCGCTTCCCCGACGACGGTTCGGTGGACGGCACGCGCTACACCGCCCAGGAGCTCTCCGCCCGCGTCCTGCAGAAGCTCAAGCGGGACGCCGAGTCCTATCTGGGCGAGGACGTCACGGACGCGGTCGTCACCGTCCCCGCGTACTTCGACGACACCCAGCGCCAGGCCACCAAGGAGGCCGGCGAGATCGCCGGCCTGAAGGTGCTGCGCATCATCAACGAACCGACGGCCGCCGCCCTCGCGTACGGCCTCGACAAGGGCGACGACCAGACGGTCCTCGTCTTCGACCTGGGCGGCGGCACGTTCGACGTCTCGCTCCTGGAGATGGGCGACGGCGTCATCGAGGTCAAGGCCACCAACGGCGACACGCAACTGGGCGGCGACGACTGGGACCAGCGGATCGTCGAGTACCTGGTCCGGCAGTTCAAGAACGCGCACGGAGTGGACCTCGCCAAGGACAAGATGGCGCTGCAACGGCTGCGGGAGGGCGCGGAGAAGGCGAAGATCGAGCTGTCGTCGTCGAGCGAGACGGACATCAACCTGCCGTACGTGACGGCGTCGGCGGAAGGCCCGCTGCATCTGGCGGAGAAGCTGACCCGCGCTCAGTTCCAGGAGCTGACCGCGGACTTGCTCGAGCGCTGCCGGGTGCCCTTCCACCAGGCGGTCAAGGATGCGGGCGTGAAGCTGTCGGCCGTCGACCACGTGATCCTGGTGGGCGGTTCGACGCGGATGCCCGCGGTGACGGAACTGGTCAAGGAGCTGACCGGGAGCGAGCCGCACAAGGGGGTCAACCCGGACGAGGTGGTGGCGCTCGGCGCGGCGCTCCAGGCCGGCGTGATCAGGGGCGACGTGAAGGACGTCCTGCTCCTGGACGTGACGCCGCTGTCCCTGGGCATCGAGACCAAGGGCGGCATCATGACCACGCTCATCGAGCGCAACACGACCATTCCCACCCGGCGTTCGGAGACGTTCTCGACCGCGGAGGACAACCAGCCCTCGGTCGGCATCCAGGTCTTCCAGGGGGAGCGGGAGATCGCCGCGTACAACAAGAAGCTCGGCGTCTTCGACCTGACCGGGCTGCCTCCGGCGCCGCGCGGCGTACCCAAGATCGAGGTCACCTTCGACATCGACGCCAACGGAATCATGCACGTCTCGGCGAAGGACGAGGCGACGGGGCGCGAGCAGCGCATGACGGTGACGGGCGGCTCCGCGCTGCCCAAGGACGACATCAACCGCATGGTGCGGGAGGCCGAGGAGCACGCGGAGGAGGACCGCAAGCGGCGCGAGGCCGCGGAGACCCGCAACCAGGCGGAGCAACTCGTCTACCAGACCGAGCGGTTCATGCGGGAGAATGAGGAGCGGATCCCCGCAGAGACCAAAACCGAGGTGGAGGCGGCGGCCACGGAGCTGAAGACCCTCCTGAAGGACAAGGCCGACGACACGGCGGCGCTGCGCGTGGGCGCGGAGAAGCTGGCCACGGTCAGCCAGCGCATGGGCCAGGCCATGTACGCGTCGGCGGGCGAGAGCGCCCAGGGCGCTCCGGAATCCCCTCCCGAGGAGGGCGTGGTCGACGCCGAGATCGTGGACGACGAGAAGCCGGGGGAGGGGAAGGAGAAAGGCACCGAGGGCTAGCCCCCGCCCGGTGGCAGGGGTGAGAGGTCAAGACCCCGTCTTCTCCCACCCCCGCCGCTCCGGACGCGCTCCCACCCGCCGCGGATCCCGGCTGCGGTAGACCACGTACGGCCTGAACAGGTATTGCACCGGCGCGCTGAACATGTGCACGAGCCGCGTGAACGGGATCAGGGCGAAGAGCGCCATGCCCACCACCGCGTGGATCTGGTACATGACCGGGACCCCCGCCATCATGTCCGTGTCCGGCTGGAGGGTGAACAGGCTGCGCGCCCAAGGGGCGATGGATTCCCGGTAGTTGTAGCCGTCGCCCGACGCGTGCGTCAGCTTGGCGACCATGCCGAGCACGATCGCCGCGAACAGCACCAGGTACATCAGCTTGTCGTTCGCGGTCGTCGCCCGGAACACCGGCGCGTTCGTGCGCCTGCGGTAGAGCAGCAGCACGATGCCGAGCACAAGCAGGATGCCCGCCGCCGTGCCGCCGTACAGCGAGAACAGGTGGTAGGTGTGCTCCTTCACGCCCACCTTCTCCGTCCACGACTCCGGGACGAAGAGGCCCACCAGATGCCCGACGAGGACGAACAGGATGCCGTAGTGGAACATCGGTGACGCGATGTTCAGGAGTTTCGACTCGTAGACCTGCGAGGAGCGCGTCGTCCAGCCGAACTTGTCGTAGCGGTAGCGCCAGGCGAGGCCCGCCGCCAGGAGCACGACGACCACGTACGGGATGACGCCCCACAGCAGCGTTCTCATCAGTGCTCCCCGATCAGTGCGAAGGGTTCGAGACCGACGTCCTCCCGTGGCGGTCCCGACCGGGCAAGGGCCTGCGCCTCGGCCCGGTCCTTGGGCGAGGGCCCCGGCAGTGTCGCGCACACCGCCTGGAGGACGGACGCGTAGGGAGTGCCGAAATCGGTGAGGGCGAGCCGCAGCAGTTCGAGGCCCGGCCGGTGCTCCTGGAGGAGTACGGGGCCCGCGTGCGCGGAGAACTCAAGGACCGCGGGCAGGAAGTCCGGCAGCTCTTCGCCCGTGAACTCCATGCCGTGCTGCCGGTAGACCTCCTTGAAGCGGACCAGGGTCATCCCGCGCCGCCGGGTGTCGCCGTCGCGCCACCAGCTGAGGTAGAGGCTGTGGCGGTTCTTGAAGTCGAAGACCTGGACGTAGTGCGCGGCGAGTTCGGAGGGTTCCGTTGCCGCCGCGTGTGCCAGGAAGCTATCCATCTGCGGTGCTGCCGCCCGTAGTTGGGGGAGCAGTTCGCGGAAGTCCCCGTCCGGATAGGACAGGCAGTGCGCGGCTGCCTGATAGAGCACGGCGTTGTCGCTCACAGGGTGTCCCTCTCGGCGGCGGTCTCGGTCGCGGACGGCTGCTCGTCGGAGGTCTGCCGTTCCCGCATGGCGTGGAAGCTCTCGATGGTCACGAGCGGCAGCTGCTTGCGCCCCGAGTCCTGGCCGAAGGGCCCGTCTCCGCCCATCCCCGGACCGTCCGCGTGGTCGAGGCTGCACGAGTCGGGCACCGCCGACTCCTCCAGGCGCTGCGCGTCGCCGACCGCGGCGGTCGGGATGACGTAGCGGTCCTCGTACTTGGCGATGGCGAGGAGGCGGTACATCTCCTCGATCTCCTGGCCCGACATGCCCACGGCTTCGGCCACCGAACTGTCCGGCCGCTCCCCGAGGTTGATGGCCCGCATGTGCGCCCGCATCGCCGCCAGCTTCTCGAGCGAGGCCCGCACCGGGCCCACGTCACCGGCCGTGAAGATCTCCGCGAGGTATTCGAGCGGGATGCGCAGGGTGTCGATGGCGCCGAACAGATTGTCCAGGTC
>NZ_JBNNJZ010000171.1:10415-14967 GCF_050270335.1 Streptomyces sp. NPDC059900 | reverse complement strand
ACCCTGCGCACCGCCGGCCGCGTCGCGCAGATCATCGGCAAGGACACCCCGAAGAGCTGGGACACCGTCGCCGACAAGCTGCGCATCCCCTACGACAAGAAGAAGCAGGTCTTCCAGCAGTACGACGGCTACAAGGGCTCGGTCATCAAGCAGGCGGACACCGTGCTGCTCATGTACCCGCTGGAGTGGCCGATGTCCAAGCAGGCCGCCACCAACACCCTTGACTACTACGCGGCCCGCACCGACCCCGACGGCCCCGCCATGACCGACTCGGTGCACGCCGTCGACGCCGCGTCCATCGGCGAGCCCGGCTGCTCCGCGTACACCTACCTGGAGCGTTCCATCCGGCCCTTCGTGCGCGGTCCCTTCAACCTCTTCTCCGAGGCCCGCGGCGACAAGGCGGGCGCCACCGACCCCCTGTCGGGCTCCCCGGCGCAGAACTTCACCACCGGCCAGGGCGGTTTCCTCCAGGTCTTCACCCACGGCCTGACCGGGCAGCGGCTGCGCGAGAACAGCGTGCACCTCGACCCCATGCTGCCGCCGCAGCTCTCCGAGGGCGTCAAGCTCGACGGACAGCACTGGCAGGGCCGTACGTACGACATCGCCGTCGGCGCGCACGAGACCACCGTGCGCCTGACCCACGGAGAGCCCTTCGAGATCGAGACGCCGCAGGGCAAGCAGGTCGTCAGCCAGGGTGCGCCCGCGCACCTCAAGACGCGCCGACCGGACCTGGAGCCGACCGACAACCTGGCCAGGTGCCGTACGGGCAAGGCGAGTTCGGAGCAGCCCGGCCAGTACGCGAAGGCCGCTCTCGACGGCAACAACGCCACCGCCTGGGTTCCTGACGCCGCCCGCGCCACCCTCACCGCGGATCTCGGCGAGGCCTCGGCGTTCTCGCGGATCACGCCGCGCTGGACGGACGTGCAGCCGGTGAAGAAGACGGTGCAGACCTCACTGGACGGCCAGCACTGGAAGACGGCGGAGCCCGACGGCGGCACGGCCCGCTACGTCCGGGTGACGTTCACCTCCAAGGACGCCAAGAAGCCCGCGGGCATCCAGGAGTTGACCGTCAAGCGGTAGCACGCAGTTCAAACGGCGGCAGCGGCGGTGGAGGCACGCAAAACCAGTGCCCCCACCGCCGCTCGCGTTGTTAACGTGCCGGGCATGGCGGACGAGGCGTACACGCATCCCCAACTGGCCGTGCTCTACGACCCGCTCGACCCGGATCGCAGCGATCTGGACGTATATGCCGACCTGGCCGGGGAACTCGCAGCGCGGCACGTGGTCGACGTGGGGTGCGGCACCGGCACGTTCGCGCTGCTGCTGGCCGGGCGCGGGCTGCGGGTGACCGGCGTGGACCCGGCCGCCGCCTCCCTGGACGTCGCGCGCTCCAAGCCCGGCAGCGAGCGCGTGCGGTGGATCCACGGCGACGCGACCACGCTCCCCGGGATGCAGGTCGACCTCGTCACCATGACGGCCAACGTGGCCCAGGCCATCGCCGGCCCGCAGGCGTGGCAGGACAGCCTGCGCGGCATCCACGCCGCCCTGCGGCCCGGCGGCCACCTCGTCTTCGAGACCCGCGACCCGGCCCGGCGGGCGTGGGAGGAATGGAACCGCGCCGCCAGCCACCGCACGGTCGCCGTCGAGGGCGTCGGTGACGTCGAGACCTGGGTGGACGTCACCGACGTCAGCCTGCCGCTGGTGTCTTTCCGCCACACCTACGTGCTCGCCGCGACCGGCGAGAGGCTCACTTCCGACTCGACCCTGCGCTTCCGCGAGCGCGACGAAGTGACCGCCTCGCTCGCGGCGCACGGCTTCGTCGTCGACGAGATCCGCGACGCCCCGGACCGCCCCGGCCGGGAGTTCGTCTTCCTCGCCCGCCGCCCGTAGTCCCCGCTGCCCCGTCAGCTCAGGGTCATCCGATACGTCAGCGGCGAGCGGCCGGTGATCAGCACCCGGATGCCGTCCGGGGTCAGGGAGCCGTTCATCCAGGTGTAGCGCTCCCCCGGCTCGACCACGGGAGGCTGCTTGCCGCCCTTGCCGTTGCCGGGTCCGAAGGTGATCCGGTCCTCGCCGACCGTGTAGCTCGCCTCGCCGCTGACCAGCTGATACGTGTCGTCTTCCCCGGCGACCGGCTCCAGGCCCTCCCCCGCCAGCTGCCCGCCCCGCCGGAAACACAGCTCCAGGGCGAGCGGCACCGCGGACTCCGATACGTCGAAGGACAGCTCCCAACCGCCGTGGTTCGTCTCGCGCACCAGGATCTCGGTACGCAGCGCCCGGTACTCCTTGGTCCGGTGCGGGAAGTCCATCGCCGACCAGAAGCGGCCGTCGTCCGTGAGCGGATAGAGGCCGTCCTTGCGCCGGTGGCGGCGCGGCAGCGGCTGGTGGAAGGCCGCACGGACCTCCGCGTGCAGCCGCCAGGCGTCACCGCGCCGCTCAAGGCCCTCGGAGCGGAAGGGCCCGAGCGAGAAGAACTGCGGGGCAAGCCGCAGCGAGTCCAGGATCGCGGCGCCCTTGCGCATCTTGAAGAAGGTGGGGTTGGTGGAGAGTCCCGACGAGATCGCGTGCAGCTGCGGCAGGTCCGTGCCGCCGAAGATGCTCGCCGTCCGCTCGCCGCGGCGCACCCGCACCAGGCGGCAGCTTTCGTCGTGGTGCGCGAAGTCGGTCGGCAGCTCCCTGAGCGCGGGCAGCTCACGGGCGAGGTCGGGGCGATCGAGGACCTCGGCGAGCCGGTCGCCCGGCGGGGTCTCGCCGAAGGTCTGCTGCGTGCCGCGCTCCTGGATCAGCGCGGCCATGGCCGCGAACGTGCCGTTCCCGTCGCGGATCGCCAGCTCCCGGTACTGGAGCCAGAACTCGGGCAGGTAGCGCAGCGCCGCCTGGTCCTGGCGCCGCGAATGGACGGACTCCACCTCGCCGTTGGGCTCGGTGACGTACAGCGAGGCCGTGAGGTTGTCGCGTACGTGGGCGTACAGGTCGCGCCGGTCGTGGAAGCGGGCGACGGTCAGCAGGGCCGGGTTGGTGACCACCGCCGAGTACGTGGGGCTGCGCTCGCTGTACTCGCCGCCCGCGAGCTGGTCGATGCCCTCCGCCAGCCAGGCGTCGATGCGCCGGGGGTAGGAGGGGTCGGGCCAGCGCCGGTGGATGCGGGAGAGCGCCGAGCACACCAGCCATCGGTGGTTGGCGGTGTGCACGCCGCCGCCTGCCAGGCCGGGACCCGCCTTGCGCAGGATCCGCTCGATCGTGGAGCGCAGCTCGGCGGTGGACCGCTCGTCGTCCTTGTCGAGCAGGGCGTAGGCGATGTTCAGGTCGACGATGGAGAAGGCGGTGTCGGGCGGCGAGTGGACGGCGCCCTGGTCCCACAGGCCGTCGTCGAACTGCTCCTCGGCGAGGGTGTCCGCGAGTTCTGTCAGCGGGCCCAGGAGTGCGCCGTCGTGGTGGTGTGCCGATGCGGTGTGTACGTGGACCGAGGCGAGGGTGCGCAGGCTGCGGGCGGCGGCGCGGGCCTTGCCCCGGTCGCGCAGCTCGGTGAGGTGGTCGTCGTATGCGTCGAGGACGGCGGCGGCGCGCGCGTCGGCAGCCTCGGTGAGGAAGGCGAGGAAGCCCTCGTCTCGCCGGGTCTTGTCGGACGCGGCGCCCTCCGCCGCTGCCGCCTGCTGGCCGGAGACGGCGCCGATGCCCGCGGCGGTGGCGGTGGCGGAGGTGGCCAGGAAGGTTCTGCGGGCTATCACGCTGTCTCCCCGTGGGGCACACGAACGCCCCGTACGTCGATGGCGGTGAGTGCCAGGGCCATCGGCCCGGGCACGAGGAACGCGAGCGGCAGCATCATCCAGGCGCACAGCGCCGCCGCTGCCAGGGCGGACAGGACCAGGGCGCTGCCGCCCACGTCCCGCGCCGCGTCACCGGCGGCGCCGCGCACCGCGGCCCGCCAGTCGGTGAGCGATTCGGGGCGGGCGCAGGCCCGCAGGCACACGACCACGGCGCACGTCCCGATCATCGCGGCCGTCACGGCGAAGACGCGGGCGCCGGGCAGCCCCGCTCCGGCCAGGGCCAGATCCGCGGCGACCAGGAGCACCCCGGCGAGTGCGACGGCGCCCGCGGCGAGGTCACCGGGACGGAGGCGTTCGCGCAGCAGCGCCAGGTACCGGCGTGCCGTGGCGGGTTGCTCGTCCCTGGTGCCGCGTACGACCGCGCAGGCCGTGGAGAGCGCCGCCGGAGCGGTGAGCAGCGGCAGACAGGCAAGGGCCGTGACCACCCCGAGGGCCAGGACGTCGGCGAACAGGGTCATGCGCGGCCCGAAGATCTCGCCTGTCTCGCGGGCCCGGGCGCTCATCCCTTGACCCCGGAGTTGGCCATGCCCTCGACCAGAAAGCGCTGGAAGGCGAGGAAGAACAGCACGATCGGCAGAAGTGCGATCACCGACATGGCGAACATCGGGCCGAACGCCGACTGGCTGGAGGCGTCCACGAACGACCGCAGGGCCAGGGTCAGCGTGAACTTCTCCGGCGAGAAGAGATAGATCAGCTGGGTGAAGAAGTCGTTCCAGGTCCAGATG
>NZ_JBNNJZ010000171.1:0-10405 GCF_050270335.1 Streptomyces sp. NPDC059900 | reverse complement strand
GGCCGGGTAAGCGGCAGGACGACCAGGAAGAAGCTGCGGAACGGCCCGCAGCCGTCGATCCGGGCGGCCTCCTCCAGTTCGCGCGGCAGGCCGCGCATGAACTGCACGATGAGGAAGACGAAGAAGGCCTCCGTGGCCAGGAACTTCGGCAGGATCAGCGGCCAGTAGGTGTTCACCATGCCGAGCTGGTTGAAGATGATGTATTGCGGGATCAGGACCGCGTGGTGCGGCAGCATGATCGTCGCGATCATGAAGGCGAACAGCGGGCCGCGGAAGCGGAAACGCAGCCGTGCGAAGGCGTAGGCGGCAAGGGAGCAGCTCAGTACGTTGCCGAGGACCGCGCCGCCCGCGATGAGGAGGGAGTTGGTGAGCAGCCGCCCGACCGACACGTCATCCACGCCGTCGAGGGCGGTGGAGTAGTTAGACCACTCCAGCTTGCCCGGCAGCAGGTTCAGGCTGGCGATCACCTCGTCGGCGGGCTTGAGCGAGGTGGCGAGCAGCCAGGCCAGCGGATAGAGCATGACCAGGAGCGCGGCCAGGCATCCGGCGTGCAGGGCGATGCGGCGCCAGGGGACGGGCCGCCGGCCCGCGGTGGTGCCGGTGGTGGTGGCAGTGCTGGTGGTCATCGCTCCCCCTCGTTCGCGTAGAAGACCCAGGAGCGCGAGGTGCGGAAGAGCACCGCGGTCACGGCTCCGATGGCGATCAGCAGGACCCAGGCCATGGCGGAGGCGTAGCCCATGTGCGAGGCGACGAAGCCGCGGTCGTAGAGGTAGAGCGTGTAGAAGAGGGTGGAGTCCGCGGGGCCGCCCTTGCCGCCGCTGACCGCGAAGGCGGGGGTGAAGACCTGGAAGGCCTGGATGGTCTGGAGCACCAGGTTGAAGAAGAGGACGGGCGACAGCATCGGCAGCGTGATGGAGAGGAACTGCCGCCTGCGGCTCGCCCCGTCCACCGCCGCGGCTTCGTAGAGCTCGGCGGGTATCTGCTGCAGCCCCGCCAGGAAGATCACCATGGGGGCGCCGAACTGCCACACCGTCAGGAGCGCCACGGCGAACAGCGCCCAGCCGGGCTTGTTGACCCAGCCGCCGGTGTGGATGCCGATGTCGGAGAGGAGGTTGTCGACGGTGCCGCCGTCGTTGAACACCGCCCGCCACACCAGGGCGATCGACATGGAGGCGCCCAGCAGCGAGGGGGCGTAGAAGGCGGACCGGTAGAACGCCTTGCCGCGCCGCATGGACTTCAGGGCAAGGGCGACGGCCAGGGCGAGCGCCAGTTGCAGCGGCACGGCGATCACGACGTACGTCAGGGTCGCGCCGACCGAGCGCCAGTAGCGCGGGTCCTCGGTGAACATCTGCACGTAGTTGCGCAGGCCCACCCAGCGCGGGGCGTTGAACAAGTCGTAGTCGGTGAAGGACAGATACAGCGAGACGGCCATCGGAAGGAGCGTCAGAACGACGGCGCCGAGCACCCAGGGCGAGAGGAACACCCAGGCGGCGCCTTCGCGTTCGCGCTTCCCCCGTGGCTTGCGCGAGGGCTCGGGGCTCTTGACGCGGGCGGCCTTCGCGGGTATGTCGGTGGTGGTCATGAGCGCACCTCCGCCTTCGCCTCGGTGATGAAGTCCTCCGCGGCCTCGCGGGGTGACATCTGCTCGAAGGACACCTGGTCGTAGTCACGCCCGAAGGTGGTCTGCAGGGCGTTGTCGCCGGAGGGCGGCGCCTGCGGCGGCGCTTCGAGCTTGCCGTCGACGGAGTCCTGGTAGTCGGCGACGGTCTTGTCGAAGTCCACGAGTTCCGGGCCGATGGCGGCGCGGATCGGCTCGTTGACCGGGATGCCGCGGGAGGCGCCGAGGATCTTCGCCGCCTTCTCGTCATTGATCATGAAGTCGATGAACTGCGCGGACTCCTCCGGGTGTTCGCTGGTGGCCGCGGCGCCCATGAACATGGAGGGCTTGAAGTACTGGCCGGGTGTGCCGTCCGTACCCGAGGGCATCGGGGCAAGCGTGAGGCCCTCGCCGACGATGGGCGTGTAACCGCTGGACGGCGCATCCCAGTTGAAGTCGGAGATCGCCTTGCCGCGGGCCAGCGGCTGGTTCTCCACCGTCCCGTCGAGCTGGGTGGTCTGCTCGGCGGCCGACACCGCGCCCTCCCGGCGCAGTTTGTCGGTGAAGGTCCACCAGCGGGTCAGGTCATCGGCGGTGAAGCCGAGCTCGCGGTCCTTGGTGTAGAGGGTCTTGCCCTGGCCGCGCAGCCACACCTCGAAGCAGTCCTCGCTCTGCCCGGGGTCCACGGAGCCGGGCTTGCCGGTCTTCTTCGCCAGCTCCCGCATGGCATCGGCCCAGTCCTCCCAGGTCCAGCCGCCCCTCGGGAGCGTCACCCCGGCCGCCTTCCACTGCTTGGCGTCGTAGACGACCGTCTCGGTGCCGCGGCCCTGCGGGATCGCGTATTGGGTGCCGTCCACGACACCGGTGGCCAGGAGCCCGGCGTCGATCTCGTCGGTGCGCAGGGCCTTCTTCTGCTTGCCGAGGTCGAGGAGGATGCCGCCCGAGGCGTACTGGTCGATCTGCCGGTAGTCGAGCTGCATCACGTCGGGGGCGTCGCCGCCCGCCGCCTGCGTGGCGAGCTTCTGCTTGTACGCCTCGTAGCCGGCGAACGAGGTCTGCACCGTGATCCCCGGGTGCTCCTTCTCGAACAGCGCGACGGCTTCCTGGGTACGGGCCGCCCGGTCGGGGTTGCCCCACCAGGTGTAGCGCAGCACGGTCTTGCCGCCGCCGCTCGATTCGTCCGAGCCGCCGCAGCCGGTGAGCAACACGCTGAGCGTGAGCACCGCGGCCGTCACGCAGGACCACTTTGTCCTGTTTCCGGGCATGCCGGTGACACCCTCCTCTCTGGGTTCTTGATGGTGTTCGCGGTGACGCGGGTGGCTACTCGCCGTAGTACGGGAGCGTGGTGCCCGGCAGTTCGTACTCGTCGCGGCGCCCGCACATGCCGTAGCCACCCCGGCGCGACGGCCGGCTGTCGTACGAGCCCGATCCGGCGAGGTAGTCGGGGCTGCCGGATGCGAGGGCATCCAGCTGCGCGCCGGTGCGTTCGGCGGCGGCCAGGGCTCCGGCCTGCCACAGCTCACGCCAGGCGGGGACCTTGTCCCGCACGAGGCGGGCCGCCGCCTGCTGGAACTCCAGGTAGGGGCCGTTGTCCCCGGCCTTGAGCGCCTCGCGCAGCGGCAGGTATCCCTCGACGGCCAGGTCACGGCGTTTGCGCGCGGCGGCCTCCGCCTCCGGGCCCTCCTTGGCGGGGAGCTTCGCCGCGGCGGCGTACCGCTCGGGGTCGGCGAGTACGTCGGGCGGGAAGGTGAAGACGGCGTCCCCGGCCTCGGGCAGGCCGCTGTTCTGCATCAGGACCGTGATCCGCAGGTCGCCGCCCTGCACCATGCGGTGCACGGTGCCGGGCGTGAACCACGCGACCGAGCCCGCCTCCAGGGGGACCTCGCGGTAGCCGTCGGGACTGAGCGTCTGGACGGCGCCGCGCCCGCCGGTGACCACGTACGCCTCGGTGCACACCAGGTGCAGGTGCGGGCTGCCGCCGCAGACGCCGTCGGCGGCCTCCCAGTCGTAGGCGCTCAGGTGCGAGAGGCCGATGGCTCCTGGCAGCGGGTGCGGAAGGCTCGGCAGCGGGTGGGGAGAGCTCACCATGACAGTCCCTTCAAGTGGGTGGCGACGCGGTCGCGGTCCCAGGCGCCGTCGGCAACCACGACGCGGTAGCGGTAGGCGAAGGACGCGCCGGGCGGCAGCGCGAACTCCTCGAAGAACGCCCAGGAGAAGGCGACGGTGGGGATGGGTTCGGAGCGCACGAACCAGTGCGATTCGTGGATCGCGGTCCCTTCCTCCTGGCTCTCGGGGGCGTGCGCGAAGACGAGCGTGGAGTGCGCGTCGACGTCGTCGTGCTCGGCGGTGAAGGCGAGCCAGGGGCCCTGCGTGCCCATCAGTTCACCGGCGTCCTTCTCGTCGCCGGGCCCGAAGGCGGCGCCGCCGGTGAAGTCGCGCGGCCCGCGCCACTGCAGTCCGGTGTAACCGGCCATGTCGCGGCCCGCGGTGGTGGGCGAGCCGAAGTGCAGGGGTTCGTCGCGGATGTTGGTCAGGCGGATCGACCAGTCCAGGGCCCAGGATCCGGCGTCCTCGTCGACCGAGTGGACGGTGATGTCACGTTCCTCCCTGGCCCACTCCTGGCCGCCGTTCTCGACCCAGGTCAGCTCTTCGGTGAGGTGAAAGCGCTCCTCCCCCACGTCCAGGGCCGGGAATCCGTCGTGGCGCATGGAGCCGACCCGCTCCGGCAGGCGCAGGTAACCCTCGCCGTGGACATAGCTGTTGCCGCCCCAGAAGTTCTGCCCCGACAGATGGCTCGCGGTCATCTGCAGGCCCTTGTGCCAGCGGTGGTCGTTGGGCCGGTATCCCGAGACCTGGTTCCCGGCCAGGGTGCGCAGGGGGTGGATGTAGGGCTTGCGGGCCTCGAAGGGGTCGGGGTCCGGGGCGTAGACGTAGCTCAGCAGCTCGACGCCGCCGCCCGAGCGGACCGTGATCCGCTCGCCGTGGGTGTGGGTGACCTGAATCGTCATCGCGCGGGGCTCCAGTCAGGGTGGCTGCCGTGCATGGCCTGGTAGTAGGGGTCGCCTGCGGCGATCTCGCCCGCGTGCACCGGCTTTCCGGTGAACGCCGACTTGTAGAGCGCGGCGGCGAATTCGAGGGTGCGCCGGGCTTCGGTGCCGCTGCCCGGCGGCCGTACGCCCCGCTCGCGGGCGTCGAGGAGCGCACCGAGCTGGGCGGCATGCGAGCTGGGCACGTCGGCGGCGGGGGTGCGCCAGGCATCCGCGCGACCGGGCTCGACGTGCGGGGCGGGGGTGTAGGTCCAGTCGCCGTTGGAGTGGCCGTAGAGGTGGGTGAGTTCGACCGTGGCGTCGTCGCAGTCGATACGGATACGGCTGACCTCGTCCGGGGACAGGACGCTGTTGACGACGGTGGCGAGCGCGCCGCTCTCGAAGCGCACCAAAGCGGTCGAGACGTCCTCGCTCTCGGTGTCGTGGACGAGCCGTGCCGCCATGGCTCGCACCTCGGTCCAGTCGCCGAGCAGATGCAGGAGCAGGTCGAATTGATGAATGCCGTGCCCCATGGTGGGCCCGCCGCCCTCGCTCTCCCACCGGCCGCGCCAGGGCACCGCGTAATAGGCGCTGTCGCGGTGCCAGGTGGTCTGGCAGTGCGCCACGCGGGGCGCGCCGAGCTCGCCGCCGGCGATCAGCTCGCGGGCGTGGACGGCGCCGGAGCCGTAGCGGTGCTGGAAGACGACGGAGGCGTACGTGCCCGATGCCTCCTCGGCGGCGGCGATCTCGTCGTACTCGGCGAGCGAGAGGCACAGCGGCTTCTCGCAGAGCACCCACGCGCCGGCCTTGAGGGCGGCCACGGTCTGGGAGCGGTGCAGGGAGGGCGGGGTGCCGATCAGGACGAGGTCGGGGCGGACTTCGTCGAGCATCGTCTCGTAATCGGCGTAGCCCTCGACGTCCATGCCCAGTGCCCCGGCCTCCGTGCGAAATGCTTCGAGCCTGGCGGGGTCGACGTCGACGGCGGCTCTCAGCTCGACCCGGTCGGAGTGGGCCCGCAGGGCGGGCAGATGACTGCCAGTCACGATGCCACCGGTGCCGACGACGGCGGCCCGTAGACGCGTGGGGGTGGAGGACATACGGTCTCCTCGAACGAGCTTAGAAAGCGCTTGCACTGGGGCCGACCCTAGGCACCGCAGGAATGTCAGGACAAGACCTCGGAGCCGAAAACTGAAACGACTCAACATGTGGACGTCCTGGTCCGGACCGGGCGGGCCCGCGATCGTCGCGGGGCGTTCACCACCTCCGCACGAGGCCGCCATCCGAACGCCGCACTGACCCGTTGCCTCCCCCCTGCCACCCCCTCTCCCCCTGTGTCTCTCCCTACCCCTGCCCGAAGGGAAGCCCGCATGACCCGCATGCCTCCCGACGCCGCGCTCCGTCGCCGCCGCTGTGCAGTGGTGGGACTCGGCGCCCGCGCCCAACTCTTCACCGAGGCGCTCGCCGGCCCCTACGCGGACCAGATCGACCTGGCCGCCTTCTGCGACGTCAACGCGCACCGCATGGCCGTCCACAACACCTGGCTCGCACCCGCCCGCCCCGGCCTACCGCCCGTACCCGCGTATGGTGCGGACGACTTCGCGGAGATGCTGCACCGCGAACGCATCGACCTGGTCGTGGTCTGCACGGTCGACCACCTGCACGACCACTACATCGTGCGCGCGCTCGAAGCGGGCTGCGACGTGATCACCGACAAGCCGATGACCACGACCGCCGAGCGCGCCCGCGGCATCCTGGATACACAGCGCCGCACAGGCGGCGAGGTGCGGGTCGCCTTCAACTACCGCTACAACCCAGTGCATTCGGCCGTACGCGGGCTCCTGGCAGACGGCGCGATCGGCGAGATCGGCTCGGTGCACTTCGAGTGGCTGCTGGACCTACGGCACGGCGCGGACTACTTCCGCCGCTGGCACCGCGACAAGGCCAACTCCGGTGGCCTGATGGTGCACAAGGCCACCCACCACTTCGACCTGGTCAACTGGTGGCTGGGCGCAAGGCCCCAGACCGTCTACGCACAGGGCGGCCTCTTCTTCTACGGCGACGAAGCGGGCACCCGCCGCGGCCTGGCCCGCGACTACGCCCGCGCCCACGGCTCCCCCGCCGCCGAGGGCGACCCCTTCGCGATCCGCCTAGCCGACTCCTCCGTACTGACCGCCCTCTACCTCAACGCGGAGATGGAGGACGGCTACCACCGCGACCAGAACGTGTTCGGCCCAGGTGTGAACATCGAGGACGACATGGCGGTCCTCGTGCGCTACTCCACGGGCGCGACCCTCACGTACCACCTCACGGCGTACGCGCCCTGGGAGGGCTACCGGATCGCTTTCAACGGCAGCGAGGGCCGCGTAGAACTCCTAGTGGAGGAGTCCACCTGGACACGCCCCGACGCACGGACGGACGGCGCGAGCCCCGTCCTGCACGGCGCGGCGGCGGGCGACGAGCCCGGCCGCACCCAACTCCTGCTGCGTCGCTTCTGGGAGGATCCCAGAGAGATCAAGGTGCCCACGGGCGAGGGCGGCCACGGAGGCGGGGACGTACGCATGCTGGCCGACCTCTTCGGCGAACGACCGCCCGGCGACACGGACCGCCTGGGCCGCGCAGCAAACGCCGCCGACGGAGCCCTCTCCCTGGCCACGGGCCTCGCCGCGAACCGCTCCTTCGAAACGGGGTTGCCGGTGGATGCGCGGAGTCTCATGGAAAGGTGAGCTGACGGGGGGCTGTGCCTACTGCGCAGCTCTCCGCTGCGCCAGCACCGGGATCGCCGCGATCTTCTCGGCCGTGAGGTCCTCCCATACCAGGCCGAGTGGCCGTCGCCGCTTAGGGCAGGGGATCACCGTCTCCGGCGTGACGATGTAGTCCACCGAGAAGTCGTGCTCCGTCTCGGGGATGTCGTCCTCGACGACCTGGAGCTCATGCACCGGCGCCACGATCACGGTCTTCTCGGTAACCAGACCGGCCTCGATGAGAAGCGCCACTTCCAGGTCGGAGTACCCGGCACCCTTACCGATACGGGCACCGGAACGGTTCACGGCCACGCTGCCGCAGACGACGATGTCGATCGGTGCAACCTCTTCCACCCCGACGCGCCGGGCGACCCGGGCCGCGCCCTTCTTCTCGGCAGCATCCTCGGGCGAGATGCCGAGCGTCGCGGGATCGAGCAGGTAGAAGGGCTCAGCGCTCGCCATCCTCGGTACGGCCATGTAGACGCGCTTGCCGTCCTTCAGGGCGCGGACACGGACGGGAAGCTGCGCCCAGTCGGGGTTCGCCTTGACGGTCGTGGCTCGCTGCCATTCATCCAGACCGGCCAGTTGATCGGCTGTCCCCTCGGCTCCGTAGAAGCCGGGGATCTTCCCGTACGAGTCAGCCGGTGCGCCACCGCCGTCAATGAGCCGCCGCCACACCCGCTCCCGGACGGCCTGCTTGGCCTGCTCGATCTCTGTCACGCCTCCACCTGTCCTAGATGGCCATGAGCGCGAGCAGCCTGTCGTTGATCTCCTGCGGACCAGACGCGGAGCGTCGTCAGGCCGTGCAGTCATGCCCTGATGCTATGAGCAGCACTGGTCGTTCGTGAAGCGACGCCGTCGCACTGAGGTGCGCATGCCCACAGTTCGACGTCTTCCGGTTCGCGGCCCCTGAAGTGGGTGGTCACTTTGCCGATCGGCCGGTCGGCGTACAACCGGGCGCCGCACAGGGCGCAGGCCCAGCCCTTGAGCTGGTCACCGTTCAGCGTGCGCCAGTCGACGGGCGCGAGGGACGGGGTACTCACCGGGGCCGCCTGCTTTCCGCATTGGCCTTGGCCACCTTCGCCTGGAGTTCCTCGTGCGGGTCGGCCTGCCGCACGCTGCCGTGCTTGGCTTCCCACTCCTTGCCGCCGCCCGGCGGACGCAGGTACACGCACAAGGGGCCCCGCTCCATCACCACCCCGACGCGCCCGGTTGCGGTGTCGACGGCCACGGCCCCGACGTCCGGCACGGCCTTGCTGTCCATGTGCACTCCCGGCGTTGCTGGCGGCGCCCCGCGCACCGCGATGCGGTGGCCTCGGGACGAACGCTAGGGAGACTCCAGGCTCGCGATCCACGAACTTGCAGCAGCTTGCACAGCAATTACTGGCCCAGTTCGGGGCCTTGACGGTTGCCCCGCACGGCAGGACGGTGGTGCAAGTCAGAGCAAGTATCCGGGTGCGGGAGGCTGGCATGGCCGTACAGTTCATCGGCATCGACCCCGATACCGATCGCGATCACTGCCCCACGGTGTGGGTGGACCCCGAGGCCGGCGAACTCCTGCTGCAGGGCTGGAAGCCCGAGCGCCGGACCGAAGCCAAGTGCGAGGCCACCAGCCCGGCCAACGGACCGGTCCCCGACAGCGAGGCGATCATCCGCATCCCGGCCCGCCTGGTGCCCTCGATCAGGAAGGCATGCGATGCCCTCGAGCGCCCCGAGCTTCGCTGAGCTGCTGGCCAACTGCCACCGGAGCGCCGTGCACTTGGAGATGCGTGACAGCTACGCGACGAATGATCGCTTCGAAGCGTGGCAGCGGGGCGCCCGAATCAACTGGGACGACCGCGCATCCTGGTGGCACCCCTACGACCAGCTGATCGCGGACACCGTCGCGCGGGGCGTGTCGATCCGGCGCGCCCGGATCGTGTCGGAGCCGGTGACCGAGTACATCAAATGGGAGCACTACGTCACCCGCGCCAACACAACGGCGGGAGAACAAGTCCGCTGGCTGCCCCGGCGCATGGCCTCAGACCTCGCCCTGTCCGGCAACGACTTCTGGGCCTTCGACAACACACTCCTGCGCATCCACCACTTCTCCGGCGACGGAGCCGTCGTCGAGGACGAGATCACGGACGACCCCGCCACGGTAAAGCTATGCGTCTCGGCATTCGAGGCGGTATGGCAGCGCGCCACCCCGCACGACGACTACCACGTCTGAACCCAGGAGACCCGGACAGCCAGCCCATGCCCACACACCCCTCAGCCCGCGTCCAACAAGCGCGAGAGGCACTCGCCGCGCGCCTGCGCGAGCTGCGCCTGGACGCCGGGATCACCGCACGCGAGCTGGCCACCCGGTGCCAGTGGAGCGAATCCAAGTCCTCGCGCATCGAGCACGCCAAGACCCCTCCCTCGGACGCCGACATCGCCGCCTGGTGCCGCGCCTGCCAGGCCGAGGGCCGGACAGCCGACCTGATCGCGGCCAACCGCCAGGCCGACGCGATGTACGTGGAATGGCGGCGCCTGCAACGCAGCGGACTCCGCCAACTGCAGGAATCCGGCAAGTCCCTGTACCAACGCACCCAACTCTTCCGCGTCTACTGCTCCAACGTGGTCCCCGGATTCCTGCAAAGCCCCGGCTACGCCACCGCATTGCTGTCATCCATCGCGGCGTTCCGGGGCACCCCCGACGACGTCACCGAGGCCGTCACGGCCCGCATGGAACGCTCCCGCGTCGCACACGAGGGAAACCACCGATTCGCCGTCCTGGTAGAGGAAGCCGTCCTGCACTACCGAATCGGCGAAACCGACACGATGGCCGCCCAACTCGGCTCACTCCTCTCCGCCATAGCCCTGCCATCGGTATCCCTCGGCGTAATCCCGCTCAACGCACCCCGCACCATGTGGCCCCTGGAAACCTTCACCATCTTCGACAACGACCGAGTCCACACGGACTCACTCACCGCGGCCGTAACTCTCACACAGCCCACTGAAGTGGCCCTGTACGCCCGGGCATTCGAAGAGCTGGCACAGCTAGCAGTCCACGGCCC
>NZ_JBNNJZ010000170.1:11386-14976 GCF_050270335.1 Streptomyces sp. NPDC059900 | reverse complement strand
TTCCAGCCCTTGCTGTCGTCGTCCAGTTCGGAGAACCGTGAGTTGCCGCCGCTGCACGTCGTCTGCCCCTTGGGGCCCTCGACGCTCTGCGGTTCATGGGTGATCTCGCCGCAGGACACGGTGCCGGACGCGCACTGTGCCTGACGGCTCGGGGGCGAGTTGACGTAGCCGTGCGCACTGGCCGGGGTCACGGAGGCCAGGACGAGTACGGGCGCGAATCCCGCGCCCAGAGCGGCTGCCAGCTTCTGCTTCTTGTTCATCTCTGTTCCCTCTGAGTGGGGGGAGGAGGGGCGAGAGACAACCGGGCGCCTCGGTCGACTCATTGGCCTAGACCATACTGATTGTCGGAGCGCAGTCAACCCTTCAAGTAACGCTCGTGGTGCGGAAGTTGTGAATGGGGTCAGGCGGCGAGGCCCGGCGCCCGCATGGCCGAGGGTGCCGCCCGACGAGACGACGGGACATGCAGACGAGACAGAAAGCCATTCTGCGACTCATTCGATCTTTCTAGGGTTGAAGCCATCAACCGGCAGAACCAGGGAGAGCAACCGTGCGCGCAGTGATCCAGAAATCCTTCGGAGGGCCCGAGGTCCTGGAGGTCGTGGAGACGAAACGGCCGCAGCCGCTGGCCGGCGAAGTCCTCGTCAAGGTGCACGCCAGTGCCGTCAACCCGGCGGACGTGGCCGTCAGGTCCGGCGCCTTCCCGCTGATCGGCGACCCGCCGTTCGGCGTGGGCTGGGACATCTCCGGAGTGGTCGAAGAAGCGGGCGCCGGGGCCGGGTTCGCTGCGGGCGACGAGGTGTACGGGATGCCGCTCTTCCCCCGCGCCGCCACCGGATACGCCGAGTACGTCGTCGCCCCCTCGGACCACCTGGCCCGCAAGCCCGCCTCCCTCGACCACGTGCATGCCGCCGCCGTCCCCCTGGCCGCGCTCACCGCCTGGCAGGGCCTGGTGCGCGACGCGCAGATCAAGGAAGGCGACCGGGTGCTGATCCAGCGGGCGGCCGGCGGGGTCGGCCACTTCGCCGTGCAGATCGCGAAGGCACACGGCGCCCATGTGATCGCCGTGGCCAGTGCGGGCCGGAGCGACTTCCTGCGCGGCCTCGGCGCCGACGAGATCATCGACTACCGGACCACCGACTTCACCGAGGCCGCCAAGGACGTGGACGTACTCCTCGACTCCAACGCACAGGGCGATCTCTCGCTCGGCGTGGTGCGCCCCGGCGGCGTACTCATCAGCATCCTGGAACACCACGACCGGGAACTCGCCGCGCGCGTCGAGGCCGCCGGACGGCGCTTCGCCGGAGTCATGGTCGAACCGGACTCCGCCGGCCTCGAAGCACTCGGCGAGCTGATCGACGCGGGGCGGATCCGCCCCTACGTGGAGGAGACGTTCCCGCTGGCCGAGGCAGGAAAGGCACACGAGCTGATCGCCGCGGGACACGTACAAGGCAAGATTGTCCTGACGGTCTGAACGGACCGACCGCGACAGGCGACATGCTGCACGCGGCACCACGGGCGGCACGCGGCACCAGGAGAGCGAGGCCGGATGGACATCCTCACCGAGGCGCTGGCCTCGATGCGCACCGGACACCCGGCGTCCGTACGCACCAACGGCCGTGCCCCCTGGGGCCTGCGCCTGCCGCCCGTCGCGGGCGCCGGCTTCCACGTGGTGCTCTACGGCACCTGCTGGCTGGTCCCGCTGCCCGGCGCGCCGCCGCACCTGAAGCCGATTCCGCTCAACCCCGGCGATGTGATCTTCCTGCGCGGCGGGCGCGGCCACATCCTCGCCGACCACCCCTCCACCCCGGCCGAGGAGTGCAAGAGCGAGCAGTTCCACCGCAGCGCACCGATCGGCTCGCTCACGCTCGGCGGCGAGGGCGCCGAGACCAGCCTGCTGTGCGGCAGCTACCACCTGGACCAGGGGCGACCGCACCCCTTGGTGCGCCAGCTGCCCGAGGTCATCCACCTGCCGACGCGGCATGGACGCCACCCGGAGCTGAGTGCCGCCGTACAGCTCCTCGGCGCCGAGCTGGAGAACCCGCGCATCGGCTCGGACGGCATCGTGCCCACGCTGATCGACTCGCTGCTGCTCTACATTCTGCGGGCCTGGCTCGACGACCAGCCCCCGGCCGCCGCGCAGGGCTGGGCCGCGGCCCTGAGCGACCCGGCGGTCGCACCCGCCCTTTCGGCCATGCACGACGACCCCGCGGCCTCGTGGACGGTCGAGTCCCTGGCGGAGCGGGCCGGTCTGTCCCGCGCCGCGTTCGCCCGGCGGTTCGCCCTGCTGGTCGGCGAACCGCCGATGGCCTATCTGACCCGCTGGCGCATGACGACCGCCGCCCGCATGCTGCGCGAGACCGACGCCCCGCTCACGACGGTCGCCGCCCGCACCGGATACGGCTCGGAGTTCGCCTTCGCCAAAGCCTTCAAACGGGAGTACGGCCTGGCGCCGGGCGGCTACCGGCGCCAGAGCAGGGCCGCCTAGATCCTCCCGCGATGCCCGCCCTCAGAGGGCCACGGCGACCGCCGCGGTGACACCGACGGCGACGATCAGCCCGCGCAGCACGGCGGGTGACAGGCGGCGGCCCACCCGCGCGCCGATCAGACCTCCTACGGTCGAACCGACGGCGATCACACCGGCCACCGTCCAGTCGACGCTCGTCACCGCGATGAAAAGGACCGCGGCGACGCCGTTCACGATGGACGCGAGGACGTTCTTCACGGCGTTCAGGCGCTGGAGGTCATCGCGGAGGAAAGTCCCGAACAGGCCCATGAGCAGCACCCCTTGGGCCGCTCCGAAGTATCCGCCGTAGACGCCGGTGCCCATCACACCGGCCCACAGCGACACTCCGCCGTCGGCGCGGCCGTGGGAGTCGCGCCGCGCGAGCCATTTCTGCAGCCGCGGCTGCAACAGCACCAGCGCACAGGCGATCAGGATCAGCACCGGCACCGCGGAGCTGAAGGTGTCGGCGGGCAGCTTCAGGAGCAGCACCGCTCCCACGACACCGCCCAGCAGAGACGCCAGGCCGAGCTTGACGAGGCGGGAGCGCTGCCCCTTGAGCTCGGCGCGGTATCCGTACGCCGCGCTGAGCACGCCCGGTACGAGCCCGATGGTGTTGGAGACGTTGGCAAGGACGGGCGGGTAGCCGAAGGCGAGCAGCGTGGGGAAGGTGATCAGGGTGCCGGATCCGACCACCGCGTTGATGCCGCCGGCCGCGACGGCCGCAGCCGCTATGGCCGCTGTCTCGAGTGCCTGCATGATGGAGCGCCTTTCCGGGACGGTCGGCGTACCGGAGTGCGGGCAGCCAGGGGCGGAGCGGTCTGGTGACGAAGGGGCGGGTCGGCACCTGGCCGGGTTCACCCGCCCTCCGGAGTGCGGTGAACCCGGCCAGGTTGCCGCCCTGGGCCCGAGAAGATCGTCCCGCCCACCCAACACCCAAGTCAATCCTCGGATTTCATTGCAGACCCCCAAGCCGCAACTTCACCCGGGCGGTAACTTCACCCTTCATGACTCTCGACGACCTACGCGTCTTTGTCGCCGTCTGCCGCACGGGCAGCCTCAGCGCCGTCGCCCGCGAACTGTCCTGCAC
>NZ_JBNNJZ010000170.1:0-11376 GCF_050270335.1 Streptomyces sp. NPDC059900 | reverse complement strand
CAGCCAGCACCTCAGGCGCCTGGAGCGGGAATTGGGGCTCAGCCTCCTCGAACGCCACCCGCGCGGAGTCGTGCCCACCCCGGCCGGAGCGCTCCTGCACAACGCGGCGGCCGGCGGCCTCGGCGACATCGACCACGCCCTGCGCCGGCTGAGCGATCTGGCACGTGGCGAGGGCGGATCGGTGCGCATCACCACCGGCGCCACCACGGTGCGGCACTTTCTCTCCGACGCGATCGTGGCCTTCCGCCGGCGCCATCCCCGGGTGAGCCTCGAATTCGAGACGGCGCACTCCAGTCGCAGCTGCTTCGACGCCCTCATCGCGGGCGGGCTCGACCTGGCCTGGATCACCCTCGGCGCACCGGTGAAGGGCATCGAGCAGCGTCCCGTCATCGAACTCCCCTGGGTCCTCGCCGTCCACCGCGACGACCCGCTCGCCGCGAAACCGCTGATCACCACCGCCGACCTGGCCGGCATCCAGCTCATCGGGCTCCCGGAGAGCACCACGTCCCGTGCGCGCCTGGACGCCTGGTTCACCGAGCGCGGCATCAGCCCGGTCTCCGACACCAGCGTCGCCGACTGGGACACCGCCCTCCTGCTGGCCGAACTGGGCCTGGGGCACGCGATCGTCCCCGACCTGCCGGGATGGCACGGACCCGGCCATCCCGACCTGCGTCTGATCCCCGTCCCGGACCTGCCCACGCTGTGGACCGGCTGGGCGGTACGCCGCTGGGACACCCTGTCGCCGCTGGCCAGGGCCTTCGCCGACACGGTCAGCCACGACCGCCCGTGAGCACGCGGCCCGCGCCGATCCAGATGCTGCTGATGGCGCTGATGTAGCGCGCCCCGCAGCGGTCCGACGGAACGACGAGCTGGCTCCCCACGGCGTCCAGCTCCCGACCGTCGAGGCGGGTGGCGAGCAGGACGGGCGAATTGCCGAAGTCCGCGTCGATCTCCGCCCAGGACAGGACGGTGTGGTGGCCGTCCCCGCCGCTGACGGCCAGCAGGAAACGCGAACGGTCCTTGCGGCGCCGGGGATCGAACGCCGGGCCCGCGTCGCCGACGACCTCCCGGAGCAGGGGGCCGGCGAAGGTGTGGCGCTGCGGCCCGTTGGTGGCGCAGTCGAAGGTCACGTCCGACTCGTGCTGCTCCCAGCGCTCCCGCAGGTCCGCGACGGTCAGTGTGGCGGGGCGTTGGATGTCCCCGCTCATGGCGAAGGCCCCCGCACGCACGGGGATCGTGCGGGTGGGCGTGCCGGGTCGGCTCATCGGATTCCCCCTCCGGACGGTCACGGCTGCCGCCAGTCATACCCGGCCGCCGCTCGAGAGAATCGTGGATGCGGCCCATCAGGCCGCTTTCGCCTTGCTCTTGTGAGCTTGATGCGAGGAATGGGCTAGCGAATCCGGGTCCTTCGTACAAGCTCGGCGGCCGGGCGGGCCGGGCTCACGGCAGGTCGACGTGGACGTGGGTCGACTTCACGCGCGCCGTGACCGTCACTCCGACCTCGATGCCCAGTTCCTCCACGGACTCGCGCGTCACCAGCGAGACAAGGCGGTGGGGCCCGGACTGGATCTCCACCTGCGCCGCCACGTCGTCGACCCGCACCGCGGTGACGATCCCGGCGAACGCGTTGCGTACGGAGGTGGGCACACCCGGCGGTACCGGGTGCGTCCCGGCGGCGCGCCCGGCGGCGAACGCCGCCAGGCTCACCCCGTCGATCGCCCGGTTGCCCGCGCCGTCCCGGTCCATGCGCAGCCGGCCACCGTCCGCCCACCGGCGAACGGTCTCCGAACTCACGCCCAGCAGCCCAGCTGCCTGCCCAATGCTGTACGACGGCACAGCCGCACTCTAGGCCAGCAGGCGCCGAGGAAAGCGGGTACTCCGGGCCCTCAGCCCTTGAGGCCGACCGTCGCGCACGCCGCCTTGAACTCGGCGGTGCAGATCTCGGCGGTCTTGTAGATGCCGTCCTCGATGACCGTGGACTTGATGGTGTCCCGCGTCAGGGGGCGCACCGAGACCAGGAGCGAGGGGATGTTCTTCGTGGTGGCGTTGTCGGACTTGTCCCCGGCCAGCGCGTCGTACTCGACCATGCGGCCCTGGGCGATCCGGACCGCCATCTGCGCGGCGCCGACGGCCTCTTCGGGGTAGGGCTTGTAGACGCTCATGTACTGCTCGCCCGTGACGATGCGCTGTACGGCCGACAGCTCCGCGTCCTGGCCGGTGACCGGCGGCAGGTCGGTGAGGCCGGCGGCCTTGAGGGCCTTGATGGCGCCGCCCGCCATGCCGTCGTTGGCGGAGTAGACGGCGGCGATGTTGTCCTTGCCGATCGCGGTGATCGCGTCGGTCATGTGGGCGCCGGCCGTCTTGGGCTTCCAGCCGGCGGTGTCGTACGACTTGGCGATCTTCACCTGGTTCTGGAGCTGGGAGAGCGCGCCTTCCTTGAAGACGGCGGCGTTCGGGTCGGTGGGCGAACCGTTGATCATGATGATCTGGCTGCTCTTGCGGTCGCTGCCCAGCGCCTTCAGGATCGCCTGGCCCTGCACCTGGCCGACCAGTTCGTTGTCGAAGGCCACGTACCCGGAGACGGGTCCCTCGGCGAGCCGGTCGTAGGCGATGACGGGTATGTCCGCTTCCTTCGCCTTCTTGACCGCCGGTGCGATCTTCTTGGCGTCCACCGCGCTGACCAGGATCACGTCGACCTGGTCGGCGACCATCTGCTCGAGCTGGCTGCTCTGCTTGGCGGCATCCTCGCCGGCGTTGGCGTAGACGACCTTGCCCTTGTCGTTGGTGAGCTTCTTGACCTGCTTCTCGATGATGGGGTGGTCGAACTTCTCGTAGCGAGCGGTCTCCGCCTCGGGCAGGAGCAGACCGACGGTGACGTCGTCACCCTTCTTCTCGGTCGTTTTCCCGTCGTCGTCGGAGCCCAGGATGCTGCCGCATGCGGCGAGCGAGAGCGCCAGGGCGCTCACAGAAACGGCTACGGCGGCTTCTCGCGTACGGGTTTTCATTCGCCCACTTCCTCGATCGGACCGCTGCGTTGTGGTCCGAGATGGCTGAAAGCCAACCCCGCAGTGTTCCCGGCGTCAAGGAGTCAATACATAACGAGATTGCAATGGAATGTGCGTTTCAGTCTTGAACTGTCCTGCATTTACACGTGACAACTGTTGTGTCCGCAAGGCGGCGCAACGGGAGTTCCGGATGGGTTCGCGGGGCACGGTTCTCGCCTGCTCGGACGCCGGCCGGGGGTGCCGGGCCTGCTTCCGCCGGGCCGGCCGGGGCCGCCTCGCGGCGGAAGAGACGGCCCCGGCCCCCTCGCCGGTCGTGCGCATGCCTTCCGTACTTGTTGCCGGCTGCCCCTGTCTCAGGAGGCGTCGACGGGCTGCCACACGGCCCGGCCGCCCTCCGTGCCCACCCGTCCGAACACCACGTCGGCGAAGTGGATGCCGAAGCCGATCGTGCCGGGCTCCCGCAGTTCGCCGACCAGACGGCGGCGGAAGTCCGCGGACTGGACGGAGTCGTGGTCGGGCGCCGCGGACCACTCGGGGTGACCGATCTGGACGGGGGAGTGGAGCGCGTCGCCGAAAGCGATCAGCCGCTGTCCGCCGGGGTCCCGACCGCCGGGGTCCCGCCTTCCGGAGTCCTGCCCGCCCGAGGTGATGACGTAGGCGGCGTGGCCCGGGGTGTGGCCTGGGACGAACCGGACGCGTACGCCGGGGAAGATCTCCTCGCCGTCCGTCGTGGTCCGCACCTTCGGTGCCAGCGCGTCGAGCCGCTCCTTGCTCGTGCCGTGCGCCTCGAGGAGGTGGCGCTGCGACCACTCGGGCTCGGCCACCAGGTAGTCGGCCCGGGTGAAGGCCGGGGCGTCGCTGCCGGGGGCGGGGTGCCAGGCCCAGCCGATGTGGTCGGTGTGCAGGTGGGTGAAGGCGACCGCTTCGATCTCCCCGGGCCCGCGGCCGAGTGCGGCGAGGTTGTCCAGGAGCGCACCGCCCCGGATGGCGCCGATGGCGCTGCCCGGCTCGGCCGGGAAGGACTGCGGCCCGAAACCGGCGTCGATCAGGAGCGCGCGGTCGCCGTGTTCGACGAGCAGGCCGCCGATGCCTGCCGCGAGGTGGCCGGTGTCGTCCAGATATTCGGGTCGGGCTGCCCAGTCCTCGTCGGTGGTGCCCGGCAGCCAGCCGCGCGGCGTGAGCTGGACCGCTCCGTCCGGTACGTACGTCACCTTCGTCTCGCCGAGTTGCAGGGAACGGATGCCGGAAGGCCGGTGCAGCCGTGCGGATGCGGGGTCGTGCCTGGTGTCGGTGGTCATGGCGGCAACCATATGCATCAAGCTTGAATCATTCAAGCTCGCAATATCCAGACTGGATGTACTTGCTAGGCTGGGCCGCATGACGAACCCCGAGGCGCAGGTCATCGCCGAGCGGCAGCTGTGCGGCCTGGTGAACGGGATGGCGGACCAGATCGCGGAGCACGTGCGACAGCGGGCCGTCAGGCTGGGGCTCACCGCGCCGCAGGCGACCGCGCTGCGGGAGCTCGCCGGGCCCATGACCATGCGCGAGCTGGCCGAACGCATGAGCTGCGAGCCCTCCAACGCGACCTTCGTCGTGGACAAGCTGGAGAAGCAGGCCCTGATCGAACGCCGCCCGCACCCCTCGGACCGCCGCGCCAAGCAGTTGGTGCTCACCCCCGAGGGTGTCGCGCTGCGGGAGCGGCTCCTGGAGCTCCTCGGGGAGGATTCGCCCCTCGCCGGCCTCACGGAAAAAGAGCAGGAGGCCCTGCGCGACCTGCTCCAGCGCGCCATTTCCCGCCCCCGGTGAGACCAGAGGTCCGAAAATTTCCGCAATGTGGTGCGGACGCACGCCCGGTCGGGCGAAATATGTAGAGCTTGCCCGTGCCGTGATGCTCGTCTCGTGCTACTGTTGATCGTAGTTGCAGTTGTGGTTCCCATAAGACTTCAAGTGCCTTTGGCGGATGTATTTCTGCCGGGCACTTTTGTATTTCCGGAGAAGTTTTCCGGACGGGGCAATCAACGTGGCGACGCCGGGTTTCGCACAGTGTGGATCCCGGGCTTGCCCCGAATGGAGATTTTAGTATGGCTACTGGCACCGTGAAGTGGTTCAACTCGGAAAAGGGCTTCGGCTTCATCGAGCAGGAGGGTGGCGGCCCGGACGTCTTCGCCCACTACTCGAACATCGCCACCTCGGGCTTCCGTGAGCTTCAGGAAGGCCAGAAGGTGAACTTCGACGTCACGCAGGGCCAGAAGGGCCCGCAGGCCGAGAACATCGTTCCCGCCTGACGCTGAAGCGTAAGACGACGCTGGTGCCCGCACCTCACGGTGCGGGCACCAGCTCGTTGCTGTTTGCAGAAGTTTTTTCTTTTTTTCGGCCCGTGCTTGCAATTCGTTCGGTTGATATTCACCGAGAATTCCTCGATGCGTGCCATATCGAGGAAGGTTCTCCATGAACCGTTCAGCTCGCACGAATGACCGCTATCCCAATCCCCGCAACGGCGGCGCTTCGCACGGCGCAGGCGCCCGCAAGAGCGGTGGCCCCCGTCCCGGCAACCGCTCCGGCGGCCAGGGACGCCGTCCCGCCGCGCCGCAGGGCGAGTTCGCCCTGCCCGTCACCATCACTCCGGGCCTCCCGGCCGCGGAGACCTTCGCCGAGCTCGACATGCCCGCGGTGCTGCTCAAGACGCTCACCGGTCTCGGCGTGACCGAGCCGTTCCCGATCCAGGCGGCCACGCTGCCGAACGCCCTCGCGGGCCGGGACGTACTGGGCCGCGGCCGCACCGGATCCGGCAAGACCCTGGCCTTCGGGCTCCCGCTCCTCGTGCGCACCGCCGGTCAGCGCGCCGAGTCGAAGCGGCCCCTGGCCCTGGTCCTGGTTCCCACCCGGGAGCTCGCCCAGCAGGTGACCGAGGCGCTGACGCCGTACGCCCGTGCCCTGAAGCTGAAGCTCGCCACGGTGGTCGGCGGCATGTCCATCGGCCGGCAGGCCGGCGCGCTGCGGTCCGGCGCCGAGGTGCTCGTCGCGACACCCGGGCGCCTCAAGGACCTCATAGAGCGCAAGGACTGCCGATTGGACCGGGTGAGCATCACCGTTCTCGACGAGGCCGACCAGATGGCCGACATGGGCTTCATGCCGCAGGTCACCGAGCTGCTCGACCAGGTGCGCCCCGACGGCCAGCGGATGCTGTTCTCGGCCACGCTCGACCGCAACGTCGACCTGCTGGTCCGCAGCTACCTCCACGACCCGGTGGTCCACTCGGTCGACCCCTCCAAGGGCGCCGTCACCACGATGGAGCACCACGAACTGCACGTGCACGGCGCCGACAAGATGGCGGCCGCCACCGAGATCGCGGCGCGCGAGGGCCGGGTGATCATGTTCCTGGACACCAAGCACGCCGTCGACCAGTTCACCAAGCATCTGATGGGCAGCGGCGTCCGCGCCGCCGCGCTGCACGGCGGCAAGTCCCAGCCCCAGCGCACCCGCACCCTCGCCCAGTTCAAGACCGGCGCGGTGACGGTCCTGGTGGCGACCAACGTCGCGGCCCGCGGCATTCACGTCGACAACCTCGACCTGGTCGTGAACGTCGACCCGCCCAGCGACCACAAGGACTACCTGCACCGCGGCGGCCGTACCGCGCGCGCCGGCGAGTCCGGCAGCGTCGTCACCCTGGTGACACCGGGCCAGCGACGTGACATGAGCCGCCTGATGTCCGCCGCCGGTATCCGGCCGACGATCACCCAGGTCCGCTCCGGCGAGGCCGAGCTCAGCCGCATCACCGGCGCGAAGGCCCCCTCCGGCGTGCCGATCGCCGGCACCGCGCCCAGCACGGAGCGCCCCAAGCGCGGCGGCGCCCCCTTCCGCGGGATGGGCACCCGCCCGGGCCGCTCGGGCGGCGGCTCGCGCCGGGGCGCCGAATCACGCGAGATGGCAGAGGCGCGCAAGGCGGCGCGGGTGCGTCGCGCGGCCTGAGCCGGCGGCCTGAACCACCTGTCTGAGCCAGCTGCATGAGAGTCAGGAACGGCCTGGTCTGTCCGAGCGAGCACGATGCCGCCGCGACAGCCAGGCCGTAACTCATGGGGGGAGCGATCGACCTGCGGCGCGCCTGCATATACCCGATTTCTGTACCGACAGTTCCAAAATCGCAGAGTCGGCACCTGCATCCTTCACGACTAGCTGATTTGCCTAAAGGCTTTAGGTAAGTGCAGAATCAGTTATGCCAAAGGAAGGGATGGCCATGGTTCGCGCAGGACTGACGGTGGAGCGCCTGGCACGTGCCGGGGCCGAGCTGGCCGATGAGGTCGGCTTCGAGCAGGTGACCGTCTCGGCGCTCGCCCGGCGCTTCGACGTCAAGGTCGCGAGCCTCTACTCGCACCTGAAGAACTCCCACGACCTCAAGACGAGGATCACCCTGCTCGCCCTGGAGGAGCTCGCCGACCGCGGCGCCGCCGCTCTCGCCGGGCGGGCCGGGAAAGACGCCCTGACCGCGTTCGCCGACGTCTACCGCGACTACGCGCGGGAACACCCGGGACGCTACGCCGCCGCCCAGCTGCGGCTCGACCCGCAGACCGCCGCCGCCAGCGCCGGCGTCAGGCACGCACAGATGACGCGGGCGATCCTGCGCGGCTACGACCTGACCGAGCCCGACCAGACCCACGCGGTCCGGATGCTGGGCAGCGTCTTCCACGGCTACGTCAGCCTGGAGATGACGGGGGGCTTCAGCCACAGCGAACCCGACTCGCAGGAATCGTGGTCACGCGTCCTGGACGCCCTCGACGCGCTGCTGCGGAACTGGCCCGCGCCCGAACAGAACCCTTGATCAGCAGGCGGAGACCATGCATACCGACACAGACACCACCCCCGACAGCGGGCACGGCTGGATCACCACGCCCATCACCGCCGACATCCTGCGCGGCGCCCTCGACCTCGAGCGGACCGAACACGGCGTCCTGCCGCACCGGCTGCCCGCGCGGGCCCGCGCCCAGTGCTCCGACGGCCAGCTGGCCATGGCGGAGTCCCAGCCCGCCGGCGTACGCCTTGCCTTCCGCACCCGGGCCACCGCCGTCGAACTGGACACGCTGCCCACCAAGCGCGACTACGTCGGCGCCCCGCCCCGCCCGGAGGGCCTGTACGACCTCCTCGTCGACGGCCGCCTGGCCGGTCAGGCCGCGGTGAGCGGCGGCAACACCCTGACCATCGACATGACCGCCGGCACCTTCGAGCGCCGGTCCGGCCCGATCGGCACCCTGCGCTTCACCGAACTGCCCGACGGCGCCAAGGACATCGAGATCTGGCTGCCGCACAACGAGACCACCGAACTCGTCGAGCTGCGCACCGACGCCCCCGTCGAGCCCGCACCGGACACCGGCCGCAAGGTGTGGCTGCACCACGGCAGTTCGATCAGCCACGGCTCCGACGCCGCGAGCCCCACCACCACCTGGCCCGTACTCGCCGCTTCCCTCGGCGGTGCGGAGCTGATCAATCTCGGCTTCGGAGGGGGTGCGCTGCTCGACCCGTTCACTGCCCGCGCCATGCGGGACACGCCGGCCGACCTGATCAGCGTCAAGATCGGCATCAACGTCGTCAACGCGGACCTGATGCGCCGGCGCGCCTTCGGCCCAGCCGTCCACGGCTTTCTCGACACCATCCGCGAAGGCCACCCCACCACGCCGCTCCTGGTCGTCTCGCCGATCCTGTGCCCGATCCACGAGGACACGCCGGGGCCGAGCGCGCCCGACTTCAGTGATCTGAGCTCCGGACGGCTGCAGTTCGTCGCCATGGGCGATCCGGCGGAGCGCGCGGGCGGGAAGCTGACGCTGGGCGTCATCCGCGAGGAGCTTGCCCGCATCGTGGAGCAGCGGTCGGCCGATGACCCGCACCTCGCCTACCTCGACGGCCGTGAGCTGTACGGAGACGCCGACTCCGCCGAGCTGCCGCTGCCCGACCAGATCCACCCGGACGCGGCCACTCATCGCCGTATGGGCGAACGCTTCGCGAAGCTGGCCTTCACGGAGGAGGGTGCCTTCGCGGGCCGGGACGCCTGAGGCAAAGACCCCCTCGCGCGTGCGTCACGCCAAGTCCGCGCGGCCCTTCGCGCCTTGGGCGAGCAGCCACCGCACGATGTCGTCGGCGTTCTGCGCGCGGGCGATGTCCAGCGGCGTCAGGTCGTCGTAGCCGATCCAGTTCACGTCCGCCCCGTGCTCCAGCAGGAGCTTCGCGACGGGGAGGCTGCCGCCGTGGCAGGCACCCCAGAAGGCGCTGGTGATCTCGGACTCGGTGGGGGAGTCCGAGGCGGCCAGGAATCCCTCGACTTGGTCGAGCAGACCGAGGGTGGCCGCGTCCTGGAGGTCCGCGCGGGCTCCGTGCTCCAGGAGCCTGCGGGCGGCCCGCCACTGGCCGAAGCCGCGCGCGTCGGCGAGCGGGGTGCCGCCGCCGATGACGGCGCCGGACGCCTCGATGTCGGCGCCCGCTGCGATGAGCGCGTCGAGTGCGGTGACATCGTCATTGCTGGCCGCCCAGTGCAGCGGCGTCTCGGTATGGGCGCCGACGAAGCGGGCGCCGGGATCGGCGCCCGCCGCGGCGAGGGCGGCGATGACCTCTTCGGCGCGGGGAAAGTGGCCGGGCCAGTCGGTGGCGATGTGCAGAAGACTGCGCCGGCCCGCGGCGGGGCCGTCCTGGCTGATGCCGCTTGTGGCCAGGGCGGGGTGGTCGGCCAGGAGCAGGCGGAGTGCGGGGAGGTCGCCCTCGCGGATCGCTTCGGTCACCGAAAGGGCCAGCGGATCGCGGGAGTCGAGGATGTCCATGCGAGGGGTGCCTCCTGCTCGATCGGTCTGGTCCAGACCTATTGACGGCAGGTCTGGACCACTTTACGGTGTGGCCCGTCGCACCACTTACGTCTCCAGGCACCACAGTCCAGGAGGTAAGCGTGTCATCCCGAACTTCTCCCCACGCCCCCGCATCGCGCCGCGCCCCGTCCCGCCTCCTGGCGGCCGGTCTGGCGATGGCCTTCGCCGTGCCGCTGCTCATCGGGGCCGCGCCGGGCCGGGCGCCGTCGCAGGACCGCCAGGACATCACCCGGGCCGTACGGACAGCTGGCGGCGCCCCGGCGGCACCGGCCCCGGCCGCCGAGACCTGCGCGGTCAAGTCGAAGCCCGCCGGGAAGGTGCTCCAGGGCTACTGGGAGAACTGGGACGGATCCTCCAACGGGGTCCACCCGCCGTTCGGCTGGACCCCGATCACCGACACCCGCATCCGCGACCACGGCTACAACGTGATCAACGCGGCGTTCCCCGTCATCCGCTCCGACGGCACCGTCCTGTGGGAGGACGGCATGGACTCGACGGTGAAGGTCGCCACTCCGGCCGAGATGTGCCAGGCCAAGGCGAACGGCGCCACGATCCTGATGTCCATCGGCGGCGCGACCGCGGGCATCGACCTCAGCTCCAGCACGGTCGCCGACCGCTTCGTCGAGACGGTGGTGCCGATCCTGAAGAAGTACAACTTCGACGGCATCGACATCGACATCGAGACCGGCCTCGTGGGCAGCGGCAACATCAACCAACTCTCCGCCTCGCAGGCCAACCTCGTACGCATCATCGACGGAGTCCTCGCCCGCATGCCGTCCAACTTCGGCCTGACGATGGCCCCCGAGACGGCGTACGTCACCGGGGGCAGCGTGGCCTACGGCTCGATCTGGGGCGCGTACCTCCCCATCGTGAAGAAGTACGCGGACAACGGCCGCCTGTGGTGGCTGAACATGCAGTACTACAACGGCAGCATGTACGGCTGCTCAGGCGACTCCTACTCCGCCGGAACCGTCCAGGGCTTCGTCGCGCAGACGGACTGCCTGAACAAGGGCCTGGTCATCCAGGGCACCACGATCAAGGTCCCCTACGACAAACAGGTCCCCGGCCTCCCCGCCCAACCGGGCGCGGGCGGCGGCCACATGCCCCCGAGCCTGGTGACCCAGGCATGGAACCACTACAACGGCGCCCTGAAGGGCCTGATGACCTGGTCCATCAACTGGGACGGCTCGAAGGGGTGGACGTTCGGCGACAACGTGAAGGGGCTTCCGTAGCATAGGCTACTGAAGTAGGCAAACATGCAGGTCAATTAGGGTCGCGTCTTCCGGGATGCGGCCCTGATTCTGTGCCCGTGCTGGATTGGTGCTGGATTTCCTGACCTGTCGTCACCTGCCGTCATCTCTGGTTATCCGTACCGTGCTGGATTGGAGCTGGAAGGGGAGCGGGGCGGCTGTTAACCGAACAGCCGCCCCGCTCCTTCCGCGGCCAGTCCCGCCGGGCGACTTGTGAATCGCACCAGGCTGGTGTGTGGCGATGAGCCGGTGTTTTGCTCACAATTCGAATAGTGCGTC
>NZ_JBNNJZ010000169.1:0-15013 GCF_050270335.1 Streptomyces sp. NPDC059900 | reverse complement strand
ACGGGTGTGGACAGCTCCATCAGCTGCTCGGCCTGTGCGGAGATGAGCTCCTCACGGGTGCGTGTGTACGTCTCGATCGTGAACAGGCCGAGCCCGTCCAGGACGCGGCTGAGGCGTCCGAAGGCGCGGATCTCGTCGGCGGACCCGTCCTGGAGCACGGGTTCCAGGACCTGTTTCAGCGCGAAGACGCTGACCGCCGTCTCCGTGGGCGAGAAACCCTGCCGGGCCCGGTTCCTCGACAGCTCCGTCAAGAGGGCCCGCACCTCCGACATCTGCTCCCCGTGCACATCGGCCGCGCCCTGCGTCAGCGCCTGCACGAGCGCTTCGTGCAACTCGCCCAGCTCCCGGCCCAGTTCGGCAGCACTCACGCGGCCCTTGAGCGTGCCGAGGACCTGCTGCACCCATTCCCCGGCCACGTCACGGTCCTTGACCGACAGCAACCCCACCAACTCGCCCGCACTGCCCTGTTCAGCCACGTGACTACTCCCCATTTTTAGTCATATCCGACCTAGCGCCGCAGCGTACGGCACGGTGATGCGGCGAGTGGCCCGATCCGGCGAAGCTCACCGATCCGGGTTCCGCTGTGTCTGTCGTCTGTTACGGCGTGATGTATTGACACGGCCCGGGGGGTGGGCCAGCATCGCTTCCACGTTAATTAACTATCTAGTGCGTTAACTACAGCACGTGCCGGGTGCGCACCGCTCGCCACCCGTACCGGCGCCCCCTCCGCGGCGCCGGCCCCCGTCCCCCGCGACCCGCCGCGACCCCACACCGCCGGGCCGCTCTCCACCGAGGAGTTCACGTGTCCGCTCACCCGCAGGACGACCGGGCCCCGGCCGCGCCGCCACAGGGCAGGCCGCGCAAGGCCGCCTTCGCCGCCTGGATCGGCAGCGCCCTCGAGTACTACGACTTCTTCATCTACGGCAGCGCCGCCGCCCTGGTCTTCCCCAAGGTCTTCTTCGACCCGGACGACCCGGCCACCGCCACCCTGATCTCGCTGGCGACCTTCGGCGTCGCCTACGCCGCCCGCCCCCTGGGCGCCCTCGTCCTCGGCCACTTCGGCGACCGGCTCGGCCGCCGCAAGATCATGGTCTGGACGCTGATCCTGATGGGGCTCTCCACCTTCCTCATCGGCTGCCTGCCCACGTACGCGCAGGTCGGCACCGTCGCTCCGGTGCTGCTCGTGCTGATGCGGGTGTTCCAGGGCCTGTCCGCGGCCGGCGAGCAGGCCAGCGCCAACGCGATGACCCTCGAGCACGCGCCCGAACACCGGCGCGGCTACTACACGAGCTTCACCCTCAACGGCACCCAGGCCGGACAGCTCCTGGCGACCCTGGTGTTCCTGCCGGTCGCCGCTCTGCCGGACGAGCAGCTGTACACCTGGGGCTGGCGCATCCCGTTCCTGCTGAGCGCTGTCGTCGCCGTCGCCGGCTACGTCATCCGCCGCACCCTGGAGGAGACCCCCGTCTTCCAGCAGGTGTCGGCCGACGAGCAGGTGGCCAAGATGCCGCTGGCCGAGCTGCTCAGGGACCACTGGACCGACGTCCTGCGGGTGGTCGCTGCGGCACTGATCGCGACGGTCAGCACGATCTTCTCCGTCTGGGCCCTCGCGTACGCCACGAGTGACGCGGTCGGCCTCGACAAGACGGGCATGCTCTGGGTCGCGGGCAGCGCCAACGCGGTGGCCCTGCTCGCCATCCCGCTGTGGGCCAGGCTCTCGGACCGGATCGGCCGCAAGCCCGTCTTCCTCGTCGGCGCGCTCGGCAGCGGAGTGATGATCTTCGTCTATCTGTGGGCGATCTCGACCGGCAGCTACCCGCTGGTCTTCGTCACCGGACTGCTCCTCTTCGGCGTCGTCTACAGCGCGGCCAACGGCATCTGGCCCTCCTTCTACGGCGAGATGTTCCCGGCCAGGGTCCGGCTCTCGGGCATGGCCGTCGGCACCCAGATCGGATTCGCCGTCGCCGGCTTCGCGGTGACCTTCGCGGCGCAGATCGCGGGCCCGGACGGCGACAACTGGCTCGGCGTCGCCATCTTCACCGCCGTGTTCTGCGCGATCTGCGCGATCGCCGTGGCCACCGGGCGCGAGACGCACCGCGTGCCCACGGCCGGACTCGGGATGCGCGGCGCCGGGACGAAAACGCCGGCGAAGACGCCGGAGGCGGCAGCCCTCTGAAGCCTCCGAAGCCTCTGAAGCCCCCAGAACCCTCGCGCACAGCGCGACATCGCGACCCACAGCGCCAAGCCGACCCACAGGAACCCTTGATGACCTCGTACCTCACCGGCCTGATCGGCTCCGGTATCGGCCCCTCCCTGAGCCCCGCCCTGCACGAACGGGAGGCGGACCGGCACGGCGTGCGCCTGGTCTACCGCACCCTCGACATCGACGCCTTGGGCGTGGCCCCCGAGGCCGTCGGCGAACTGCTGCACGCCGCCCGCCGGTTCGGCTTCGACGGGCTTAACATCACCCACCCCTGCAAGCAGCTGGTCATCGAGCACCTGGACGAGCTCGCCCCCGAGGCGGCCCGGCTCGGCGCCGTGAACACCGTCGTCTTCCGGGGCGGCCGCGCCATCGGGCACAACACCGACGCCACCGGCTTCGCCCAGTCCTTCGCCCGCGGCCTGGCCGATGCGCCGACCGGTGACGTCGTACAGCTCGGCGCGGGCGGGGCGGGCGCCGCCGTGGCGCACGCACTGCTCAACCTCGGCGTCGACCGGGTCACCCTGGTCGACACCGACCAGGGCCGCTCCGCCGCCCTCGCCGCGGCGCTCACCGCGCGCTTCGGGGCAGGGCGTGCGGTGTCCGCGCCGAGCGGTGCGATGGCCCGGTGCCTAGCCGCCGCGGACGGCCTGGTGCACGCCACACCGACCGGCATGGCCGCCCACCCCGGCCTGCCGCTGCCGGTCGCGCTGCTCAGGCCGGATCTCTGGGTGGCCGAAGTCGTCTACCGGCCTTTGGAGACCGAGCTGTTGCGCGAGGCGCGCGCCATCGGCTGCCGCACCCTCGACGGCGGCGGCATGGCCGTCTTCCAGGCGGCCGACGCCTTCCGGCTCTTCACCGGACTCGAACCGCACACCGGACCGATGCTCGCCGACTTCGGCGATCTGGCCGCCTTCCCGGCCTGACGGCACCCGGCCCGACCGTTACGGCCGGACGGCTTGTGGCCCGACAGCCCCGGGCCGGACGGCCTTTGGCCCGACAGCCCGGGCCGGACAGCTCCCGGCCGGACAGCTACCGGCCCGACAGAAGGACACCATGCGCACATCGATCGCCACCGTCTCGCTCAGCGGCCCGCTCTCCGAGAAACTCACCGCCGTCGCCACCGCCGGTTTCGACGGCGTGGAGATCTTCGAGAACGACCTCCTCGGCGGTCCGCTCAGCCCCGAGGAGGTGCGGTTGCGCTGCGCCGATCTGGGCCTGGGCATCGACCTCTACCAGCCGTTCCGCGACTTCGAAGCCGTCCCCGCCGACGTCCTCGCCCGCAACCTGCGGCGCGCGGAACGCAAGTTCGCCGTGATGGAGCGCCTGGGAGCCGACCTGCTCCTCGTCTGCTCCAGCGTCGCCGCCGACGCGGTGGACGATGACGCGCTCGCCGCCGAACAGCTGCGCCTGCTCGCCGACCGGGCGGCGGACCACGGCATCCGTATCGCCTACGAGGCGCTGGCCTGGGGCCGGCACGTCAGCACGTACGACCACGCGTGGCGGATCGTCGAGCAGGCGGACCACCCGGCCCTGGGCACCTGCCTCGACAGCTTCCACATCCTCTCCCGCGGGTCCGACCCCCGGGGCATCGCGGACATCCCCGGCGAGAAGATCTTCTTCCTGCAACTGGCGGACGCGCCGCTGATGGCGATGGACGTCCTGCAGTGGAGCAGGCACTACCGCTGCTTCCCCGGCCAGGGCGGATTCGACCTCGCACCCCTGGTCGCCGCCACGGTGAAGGCCGGATACCAAGGGCCCCTGTCGCTCGAAGTGTTCAACGACGTCTTCCGGCAGGCGGGGGCCGCCTCCACCGCCGTCGACGCGCTGCGCTCGCTGCTCCTGCTCGAAGAGTCGGCCGGTCTGTCCGCGCTGCCCGCCGCGCCCGTGCCCTCCGGCTTCGCGTTCGCCGAGCTGACCGCCGCCGACACCGAACCGCTGCGCGCGGTGCTCGGCGCCCTGGGCTTCGCCCAGACCGCACGGCACACCTGGAAGCCGGTCGAGCTGTGGGAGCAGGGGGAGGCCCGGATCCTGCTCAACACCGGTGTCAGCGGACGCCGTCAGGATTCCGCGCTCACCGCGATCGGCGTGGAGACCTCCCGCCCACAGGGAGCCGCGCGGCGCGCCGAGGCGGTACTCGCACCCGTGGTGCCGCGTCGCCGGGGCCCCGGCGACGCCCCGCTGGACGCCGTGGCTGCACCCGACGGCACCGAGGTCTTCTTCTGCCGCACCGGACAGTCCGACCACCCCAGCTGGACCGGCGACTTCACGGCCGTACCACCGCGTGCCCTGCCGGAAGGGCCCGAGGGGCCTGAGGGGCTGAAGGGGCCGGAGGAGCCGGACGAACCGGCCGGGACCGTACGCCGCATCGACCACATCGCGCTCACCCAGCCCTGGCACCAGTTCGACGAGGCGTCGCTGTTCCACCGGGGCGTCCTCGGCCTGGAGGCGGACGACAGCCTCGACCTGGCCGACCCCTACGGACTCGTGCGCAGCCGGGCCGTCGCGTCGCCCGACGGCGGTGTGCGCATCGTCCTCAACGTCGCGCCCGCGCCGGACGCCGACGGCGCCCGCCTCCAGCACATCGCGCTCGCGACGGACGACATCGTCGGCGCCGCCCGGCGCCTGCGCGAACAGGGCGCGGACCTGCTGCCGATCTCGGCCAACTACTACGACGACCTCGATGCCCGCCACGCGCTGGATCCGCAGCGTCTTGCCGTCCTTGCGGACCTCGGGATCCTCTACGACCGGGACGCGAACGGTGAGTTCCTCCACTGCTACACCGCCACGGTCGGGCGGGTCTTCTTCGAGCTGGTGCAGCGGACCGGCGGCTATCGGGGATACGGGGCGTCGAATGCGGCCGTACGGCTCGCCGCCCAGCATCTTCACCAGCCATAGCCGGCATTAGACTGGCCGGCCGGAGAGTCCGCCCCGAGGAGCTGCATGGCCGCCGCCGTACCCCAGCCGTCCCCGCCCGCCAAGCGAACCAGGGACGCGGCCCGTACGCAGGGGGAGATCCTCGACGTGGCCACCGAGGAGTTCGCCCGTATGGGGTACGCGGGGGCCAGGGTGGACGAGATCGCCGCCCGCATGCGCACCACGAAGCGGATGATCTACTACTACTTCGGCAGCAAGGACCAGCTGTTCACCGCGGTCCTCGAGCGGGCGTACAAGGTCATCCGGGACGAGGAGCAGCAGCTCGACGTCGGACATCTGGACCCGGTGTCCGCCATCCGCCGCCTGGCCGGGCTGACCTTCGACCACCACGAGGCGCACCCGGACTTCATCCGTCTCGTCAGCATCGAGAACATCCACGAGGCGCAGCACATCGCCGCCTCGGAGAGCCTCGGTTCGCTCAGCTCCCCGGCGATCGACGTCATCGCCTCCATCCTCGAAGCCGGCCGTGAGCAAGGTGTGTTCACGGCCGACGTGGACGCCGTCGACCTGCACGCGATGATCAGCTCGTTCTGCTTCTTCCGGGTCTCCAACCGGCAGACGTTCCGTGCGCTGTTCGGCCGTGACCTGACCGAGGCGTCCCGGCGCGAGCACTACCGGACGATGCTGGGAGACATGGTCATCTCCTACTTGACGTCGCCCGCCTGATCGCGCGTCGGCACCACCAGCACCTCGGTGCCGCCCGCGCGCACCGCACGTACCTGCTCGGGCGCGAGGCCGTCGTCCACGACCAGCACATCGAAGTCGGTCAGCGGCGCCAGCGAATACAGCCCGTCCTTGCAGAACTTGGTGTGGTCCGCGACAAGCACCCGGCGCGCGGCACACTCCATCATCGCCCGCTTGACCTGCACCGTTTCCGGTGAAGTGTGGTAGCAGCGGCCGTTGGTGACGGCCGTCGTCGACATGAAGAGCACATCGGCCCTGAAGGCACGGACCGCGTCCGCGGTGTGCAGGCCCATGAACGCGTCGTACGCCGGGAAGTACGCGCCGCCCAGCGTGATCAGCGAGATGCCGGGTTCCTTCGCGAGCGTGGTGACGGCCGGCAGCGAGTTGGTGATGACCGTCAGCGGGGTGTGCTCGGCGGCCTGGTGCGCGAGCAGCAGACAGGTCGTGCTGTCGTCGAGCAGCACCGTCTGCCCGGGCACCAGGAGCGTCGCGGCGGCCCGCGCGAGGAGCTGCTTGGTCTGCGCCATGGTGGCCATGCGCTCCGCGAAGCCGCCGTGGAACTGCGCGGAGGGAAGGCCGGTCGCGCCCCCTCGCACCTTCCGCAGCCACCCCTGGGCCTGCAAGGCGTCCAGGTCGCGGTGTGCGGTCATCAGGCTGACGCCGAACTCCCCGGCGAGGTCCGCGGTGCGCACGAAGCCGCGCCCGACGACGGCCTCACGCATCTGGCGCCGCCGCTCCTCCTGGGCCTCGACCCGGTCCATCGCAGCGCTCCCTCCGGTGTCCGTGCCCCGTGCCGTACGCGGCACGTGTGTGAACTCGCCGCGTTATGTTCGCACGGATTTAACGCGACCGCGCGGAAGAGGGCGGCGTCCGCGAGCGGCTCCGGTGCGACACAACACGGCAGGTCGCCGCCCTGGTGGGAAGATTCCGGCCGCCATTGACTCGCCTTTCCGGCCACCTGTTCCATCGGCTCGTCCGTCCCTCCTGCCCCCGCCGCAGAAAGGGGAGCGTCGATGCCGACACCCCCGCCCTCTCCGCCGCGTTCACTGATCACACGCCTGGGCATCCCGCCGACCCTCGCCTGGGGCTACCTCGGTCTGCTCCTCTTCATGATCGGAGACGGGGTCGAGTCCGGTTACCTCTCGCCGTACCTGATCGACGAGGGCATCTCGCAGCCGCGGGTCGCGCTGCTGTTCACCGTCTACGGCGCCGCCGCGGCCATCGCCGCCTGGCTCTCCGGGGTGCTGTCCGACCTGTGGGGCCCGCGCCGCGTCATGTGGACCGGCCTGGGCATCTGGGGCGTCTTCCAGCTCCTCTTCCTCGTCCTCGCGATCCCCATGACCAGCTATCCGCTGATGATGCTCGGCTACGGCCTGCGGGGCCTGGGCTATCCGCTGTTCGCCTACGGGTTTTTGGTGTGGATCGCCTCGGTCGCGCCGCGCGCCCGGCTCGGCACGGCCATGGGCTGGTTCTGGTTCGCCTTCACCGGCGGCCTGCCCACCCTCGGCTCACTGGTCGCCAGCGGGCTCATCCCGCAGATCGGCGCGTACGCCACGCTGTGGTCCGCGCTGGCCCTGGTGGCCGCGGGCGGGCTCATCACCCTGCTGCTGGTCCGTGACGAGCGGGGCGGCAGGCAGCCGCGCGGCGCGGGGGACGGGCCGCTGGCCACGCTGCTCGGCAGCGTCACCGTCCTGTGGCGCAATCCCCGGGTCGGCGCCGGATCGCTCGCGCGGGTCATCAACACGGCCTCGCAGTTCGGCTTCTTCGTGATCATGCCGATCCACTTCACGAACACGGTCGGCTTCAGCCTGACCGAGTGGCTGCACCTGCTGAGCGCGATGTTCGCGACCAACATCTTCGCCAACCTGCTGTTCGGCGTGGTGGGCGACCGGTTCGGCTGGCGCAGGACCATCGCCTGGTGCGGCGGAGCGGGCTGCACCGTCAGCACCCTGCTGCTCTTCTACGTCCCGGACGCGGCGGGCGACAACTTCCCGCTCGCCCTGGCGGCCGCCGCCTTCTACGGCGCTACGCTGGCCGGTTATGTACCGCTTTCGGCCTTGGTGCCCTCGCTGGAACCGCGGCACAAGGGGCAGGCGCTCGCCGCGCTCAACCTGGGCGCGGGAGCCAGCACCTTCGTCGGCCCCGCGATCGTCGCCGCCTTCGTCGGACCGCTCGGCGTCACAGGGGTGGTGTGGATTTTCGCGGGGATGCATGCGGTGAGCACCGTGCTCGCGCTCTTCCTGAAGCTGCCGGACGACGCGGACACGGCGGGCATGGCGGAGTCGGCGGGCACGGCAGACACGGCGGAGACGGCCGGTGTCCCGCCGGGCGCCGCGCCCGCCTCCGTATCGGCCCCGGCCTGACCACGGCGTGCTCCCGACAGGCCCCGAAGTGCCCTGACGTGCCCCGACGTGAAAGGACTTGACCGATGTCCGTACTGACCATCGACGTCGGCACCACAATGATCAAGTCGGTCGTCTTCGACGACCAGGGCAGGGAGATCGCGGTCTCCCGGCTCGCCACCGAGGTCCTGCGGCCCCACCCGGGCTGGGCGGAGCAGGACATGGACGCCGTCTGGAACGCCGTCGTGCACACCGTCCGCAGCGCCCTGTCCGGCCTCGACGACCCGGTCTGGCTGGTGTCCTTCACCGCGCAGGGCGACGGCGCCTGGCTCGTCGACGCGGACGGCCACCCCACGGGACCCGCGATCCTGTGGTCCGACGGCCGCGCGGGGGACCTGCTCGCCGACTGGCAGCGCGAGGGCGTCCTCGAAGCGGCCTTCCGCCGCAACGGCTCGCTGACCTGCGCCGGCATGCCCAATGCCCTCTTCAGCTGGCTCGCCGCCCACGACCCGGACCGCCTGGCGCGCTCCCACACCTCGCTCACCGCCGCGGGCTGGCTCTTCCTGCGCCTCACCGGCGTCCGCGCCTGCGACGAATCGGACGCGTCGGCGCCCTTCCTCGACCACGCCACCGGGGACTACGACCCGCAGATCCTCGACCTGTTCGGGCTGAGCGCCTACCGCAGGCTGCTGCCCACCGTCCTCGGCGAGTCGGAGCGCATCGCCGAGATCACCGCCGAGGCCGCGGGCCAACTGGGCCTGCCCGCCGGGCTGCCGGTGGTGATGTCGCCGTACGACATCGCCGCCACCGCCCGCGGTGTCGGCGTGGTCAACCCCGGCCAGGCGTGCAGCATCCTCGGCACCACCCTGTGTACGGAGATCGTCCGCACGGACGTGGACACCAGCGGCGAACCCTCCGGCATCAACATCGCCTACCGCGGCCGCGAACGGGTCCTGCGCGCCTTCCCCACCCTCAACGGCGCCGAAGTGCTCGGCTGGTCGGCGCAGATGCTGGGTCTGGCCGGGCCGCCGGACCTCGCGCGCCTCGCCTTCGAGTCGGAGCCCGGAGCCCGCGGTCTGCTGTTCCTGCCCTACCTCTCCCCGGCGGGCGAACGCGCGCCGTTCCTCGACCCGCACGCCCGCGGCTCCTTCTGGGGCATGTCCCTGGAACACTCGCGCGCCGACCTGGCCCGCGCCGTCTTCGACGGACTCTCGCTGGTCCTGCGCGACTCGCTGGCCGCCGCCCGTACGGAGATCAGCGAGCTGCGGCTGTGCGGCGGGGGCGCCAACAGCGACGCGTGGTGCGCGCTGATCGCCGATGCGACGGGCGTGCCGACCGCCCGCTCTGGTGACACCGAACTGGGCGCCAAGGGCGCCTTCCTCACCGGCCTCGTCCGCTCCGGCGCCGAGAGCAGCATGCACACGGCCGCCGCCAAGTACGTCCGCATGCAGAGCAGTTGGGAACCCGACCCGGAACGCGCGCAGTTCTACGCCGCCCTGTACGAGGACTTCACCGACCGGCGGACCATCGCGCGCGAATCCGGCTGGCGCGGCGGCGCGCTCTGGCGGGGCAGCGGCACCGCGGGGCCGCAAGCACCCCCGTACGACGGCGACAGTATCCGCACCACCCCGGGAGGCACCCATGTCTGAGACCCGTTCCGCCGACCGACCGCCCGACCGGCTCGACGGCATCTGGCTGGGCCTCGACCTCGGCACCCAGAGCGCACGCTGTGTCGCCGTCGACGGCACCGGACGGCTGCTTGCCGCCGCCTCCCGGCCGCTGACCAGTCACCGTGACGGCCTACGGCACGAACAGGACCCCGAGCAGTGGTGGAGCGCCCTTGCCGCCGCCTGCCGCGAGGCCCTGGCCGGGCTCGACGCCCGGCGCGTCCGCGGGCTGGCCGTCGACGGCACCTCCGGGACGATCCTGCTCGCCGACGCGACGGGCCGTCCGCTCACCCCCGGCCTGATGTACGACGACGGGCGCGCCGCCGACCAGGCGGTGA
The DNA here is from genome assembly GCF_050270335.1 of Streptomyces sp. NPDC059900. Classification (NCBI taxonomy): domain Bacteria; kingdom Bacillati; phylum Actinomycetota; class Actinomycetes; order Kitasatosporales; family Streptomycetaceae; genus Streptomyces; species Streptomyces sp. NPDC059900. The sequence goes on along the minus strand of NZ_JBNNJZ010000169.1, from coordinate 4,845 downwards.
CCGTCAACGAAGCGGGCGGGGAGGTCTGGCGGGAGCTCGGCTACCGCAGCATGCAGCCGTCCTGGGCGCTGCCCAAGCTGCACTGGCTCCTGGACCACGAGCCCGCCGCGTCCGCCGCGGGCGTCCGGCTGCTGCACCAGGTCGACCTGATCACCTGGCGGCTCGCCGGACACCAGGTGGCCGCCGACGCCAGCCACGCCCTCAAGACCGGCTACCACCTCGTCGAGGAGCGCTGGCCGCGCCAGGTCATGGCCGAACTGGGCGTCCCCGAAGGCATGCTGCCCCACGTCGTGCGCCCCGGCGGTGTGCTCGGCACCGTGTGCGCCGCCGCCGCGGAAGCCACCGGCATCCCCGAGGGCACCACCCTCGTCGCCGGCATGACCGACGGCTGCGCCGCCCAGATCGGCGCCGGAGCCCTGGAACCGGGCGCCTGGAACTCGGTGCTCGGCACCACCCTCGTCCTCAAGGGCACCAGCACACACCTGGTCCGCGACCCGGAGGGCGTCGTGTACTGTCACCGCGGCCCCGGCGACACCTGGCTGCCGGGCGGTGCGTCGAGCAGCGGCGCCGGCGTCATCTCCCGGCACTTCCACGGCGAGGACGGCGACGGCCTTGCCGCGCTCACCAAGGAGGCCGCGGCCCTCGACCCGGACGCGGTCGCCTACCCCCTGGTCTCCGCCGGCGGCGAACGCTTCCCCTTCCGCGCCCCGGAAGCCGAGCCCTTCCTCCTCGGCGAAGTCCCCTCCCGCGCCGCCGAGTTCCACGCGTATCTCCTCGGCGTCGCCTGCCTGGAACGCCTCTGCCTCGACTACCTCGACCACCTCGGCGCCCCCGTCGACGGCCCGCTGACCCTCACCGGCGGCGGCGCCCGCAACCGCTACTGGTGCCGGCTGCGCGCCGAGGTCCTCGGGCGTCCCGTACGCCTGCCGGAACAGGCCGAGGGCGCCGTCGGCATGGCGGTCCTCGCCGCCACCTCCGGTGGAGCGAGCCTTCAGGAAGCAGCCGCCGCCATGGTCGGAGCAGGCGAGGAGATCCGCCCGTCACCGGCCCGCACCGCCCGCTACCTGCCCGTCTACCTCCGCTTCACCGACGAACTCACCCGCCGCGGCTGGCTCAGCCGGGCCGTGGCCGATCACGCCCGCAGGAGGGCAGCCCAGTGACCGACTTCATCCTCGTACGCCACGGCGAAACCGTCTGGCACGCGGAGAACCGCTACGCGGGACGCACCGACGTGCCCCTCACCGACCTCGGCCGCGGGCAGGCCGCCGCGCTCGCCGAGTGGGCCGCCACCGCGGGGCTCAGCGCGGTCTGGAGCTCCCCGCTCTCCCGGGCCCGGCTCACCGCCGAACCCGCCGCCGCGGCCTGCGGGCTGCCCGCACGCGTCGACGAGCGCCTGAGCGAACTCGACTTCGGCCGGGGCGACGGACTGACCAGGGACGAGATGCGCGAGCAATTTCCGGAGCAGCTCGCGGCCTTCCTCGACGACCCGGTCGCCAACCACCTGCCCGGCGGCGAGGACCCGCGCAAGGCCGCCGCACGCGCCGCGGACTGCCTGGCCGGCATCGCCCGGCAGGAGCCGCACGGCAGGGTCCTCCTGGTCGCCCACTCCACCCTCGTACGCGTCCTGCTCTGCCACCTCCTCGGCATCCCCCTCGGCGACTACCGCCGGGTCTTCCCGCAGCTGTTCAACGGCGCCCTCACCGAGATCCGGGTCGAGGACGGGCACACCGCACTGCTGCGGCTCAACGCCCCCGCGACCACCCACAGCTCCGCCCGCCACTGACCGGCCACCCGCACCGCCCCTCAGGAGACACTCACCCATGAGCACCACCGTCCTCGCCGCCGGCAACCACTTCATCCGCCCCGGCCTGTTCGCCGAGGCCGTGCGCGCCGCCGCCGGGGAACTGCCGCTGGACGTCCGCGAGCTCCGCTTCCCCTGGCCGCACACCCCCTTCGGCCCCGTCGCCGAGGTCATCGAGGCATCCGGCAGCGAGGAGGAGATGATCGAAGCACTCCAGGGCGTCCGGATCTGCGTCACCGAACACGGCCCGCTCACCGAGCGCATCCTCGCCGCATGCCCCGACCTGAAGCTGTTCTGCACCAGCCGCGGCGGCCCGGTCAACGCCAACCTCGAAGCGGCCACGCGGCACGGCGTCGCCGTCTGCTACGCCCCCGGCCGCAACGCCACCGCCACCGCCGAACACACCCTCACCCTGCTGCTCGCCGCCGCCCGCGGTGTCGGCGACACCCACACCGACCTGCGCAAGGGCACCTGGCGCGGCGACTACTACGACTACGACAACTGCGGCATCGAGATCGACGGCGCGACCGTCGGCCTGATCGGCTACGGCGCCATCGGCAGCCGGGTCGCCAAGGTCCTGTGCGCCCTGGGCGCCGAAGTCCTCGTGCACGACCCCTACGTACGGCCCGACGCGCTGGCCGACGTCGCGCGGCAGGTCTCCCTCGACGAACTGCTGCGCCGCTCGCGCATCGTCTCCCTGCACGCCCGCGTCACCGACGAGACCAAGGGCATGATCGGCCGCGAGCAGATCGCCGCGATGCCCCGCGGTGCGATCCTGGTCAACTGCGCCCGCGGGGCACTGCTCGACTACGACGCCGCCTGCGACGCACTGGAATCGGGGCACCTGGCGGGCGCGGGCTTCGACGTCTTCCCCCAGGAGCCGCTGCCCGCGCACTCCCGGCTCCTCTCCGCCCCCGGCGTCGTCCTCACCCCGCACATCGCCGGCGGCAGCCAGCAGGTCGCGCACAAGGCGGCGGGCATCGCGGCGGCGGAGGTGGGCCGCTTCCTGCGCGGCGAACCGCTCGCGCACTGCGCCAACCCCGAGGTGCTCGGAGCGGGTTGAGGCGGGTTGAGACGGGCCCGCGCGGCGTAGCCTGCGATCAGGAGGTGGTTGTATGCGCGAGGCATCCTCATCGGGGCACCCGGCGCCGGGAGATCCGGGCCTGTTCGGCCCCTCGTCCGTGACCTGGCAGATGCACGGCGACCCGATGATGTGGGTCGCCGGGATACGCGCCCTGTATCTGCAGGCCCTGCACCCCCGCGCGGTCCGCGGCGTCATGCAGAACTCCGACTTCCGCAAGGACGCCTGGGGGCGCCTCATGCGCACCGCGAGCTTCGTGGGCACCACCACGTACGGCACCACCGAGGTCGCCGAGCAAGCGGGCGCGCGGGTGCGGAAGATCCACACGATGCTGACGGCCACCGACCCCGACACGGGGGAGCGGTACGGCGTGGACGAGCCCGAGCTGCTGCTCTGGGTGCACTGCGCCGAGATCGACTCCTATCTGCACGTCGCCCGCCGGTCCGGCTTCCGCCTGACCGGCGAGCTCGCCGACGCCTACGTCGACGAACACCGCCAGAGCGCCCGGCTCGTCGGCCTCGACCCCGACGGCGTACCGGCGTCGACGGCGGAACTCGCCGCGTACTTCGAGCGGGTGCGGCCCGAACTGGCCGCGGGGCCCGAGGCACGCGACGTCGACGACTTCCTGCGCCGCCCGCCGACCCACCCGCTGCTGGTTCCGGCGCGCGCCCTGCTGTGGCGGCGCGTGGCGAATCTGGCGTACGCCTCGCTGCCGCCCTACGCCCACGCGCTGTACGGCAGGACGGCCCCGCCGCCCGCCACCGTGACCCGGCGGCTCGTCACCACCGGCACCATCCTGCGCACCGTCCCCGCGCGTATACGCTGGCAACTTCCCCCGAAGCACATTCTGCGCGCCATGGCCAGGCTCGGGCCCGGCGCCCGGCCTGCCCCGTACAAACTCGACAGGCGGGCAGCCATACTGGACGGGCCGGGGAGGGCGAAGCGAGGCAACGGGGGCGACGGCGGGAGATGGCGGACACCAGGCTGATCCAGGGCCGGTACCGGCTGCTGGACCTGATCGGGCGCGGCGGCATGGGCGAAGTGTGGCGTGCGCGCGACGAATCCCTCGGACGCAGGGTCGCCGTGAAGTGCCTCAAGCCGCTGGGACCCCAGACCGACCAGTCCTTCACCCGCGTGCTGCGCGAGAGGTTCCGGCGCGAGGCACGCGTCGCGGCGGCCCTGCAGCACCGCGGCGTCACCGTGGTCCATGACTTCGGGGAACACGACGGCGTCCTGTACCTGGTCATGGAGCTGCTCGAAGGCCGCAACCTCAGCCAGCTCCTGGAGGACAACCGGCAGCATCCGCTGCCCGTCGCGGACGTCGTGGAGATCGCCGACCAGGTCGCGGCGGCGCTCGCGTACACCCATGAACAGGGCATCGTGCACCGGGACCTGAAGCCCGCGAACATCATGCGGCTCACCGACGGCACGGTGAAGATCTGCGACTTCGGCATCGCCAGGCTCGGCGCCGACATCGGCTTCACCTCGCGCCTGACCGGCACGGGCATCGCGATGGGCACCCCGCACTACATGTCGCCCGAGCAGATCAGCGGCGCCCAGGTCGACCAGCGCAGCGACCTGTACTCCTTCGGCTGCGTGCTCTACGAGATCGCCACCGGCGCGCCGCCGTTCGACCTGGAGGACGCCTGGGCGGTGCTCGTCGGCCACCGGGACACGGTTCCTGAGCCGCCCCGCAGGCACCGCGGCGAGCTGCCCGAGTACTTCGAGAGGATCGTCCTCGACCTGCTCGCCAAGGAGCCGGACGAGCGGCCGGGCGACGCCCGCGAACTGGGGCGGCGCATCGTCTCGGGCCGCAGCGTCGTCCCCGTGGTCCCCTCGTACGTCCCCACCGTCGTCACCCCGCCCGTGCGCCGCCCCGAACAGCCGCCCTCCCGCGAGCCCCGGCTGCCCTCGTGGACCCGCGGCATGACCACGGGACACAAGGCGAACGGCATCTCCGAAC
>NZ_JBNNJZ010000168.1:0-15173 GCF_050270335.1 Streptomyces sp. NPDC059900 | reverse complement strand
GGTCCGACCAGGCGGTGCCGCCCGGGTGGTTGCAGTACTCGACCAGGGCGCGGGCGGCGTCGATGCCGCGCGTCCCGAGGTTGACGGCCATCATCGGGTCGAGGCCGAGCTGCTTGGCCCAGCCGAGGAATTCGTTGGTGCCGACGTGGTTGGTCTCGATGGAGCGCCAGGCCAGGTCGAGGCGGCGGGGGCGCTCGGAGACCGGGCCGACGCCGTCCTCCCAGTGGTAGCCGGAGACGAAATTGCCGCCGGGGTAGCGCACGAGGCCGGTGCCCAGTTCGCGGACGAGGTCGGCGACGTCGCCGCGGAATCCGGCCTCATCTGCGGTGGGGTGGCCGGGGTCGTGGATGCCGGTGTAGACGCAGCGTCCCATGTGCTCGACGAAGGTTCCGTACAGACGCGGGTCGACGTCGCCGACGCTGAACTCGGGGTCGATGACGAACCGTGCGGTGTGCGGCATGTTCTGGTGCCTCTCTCTGTGGTGCGGTTTGCGGGTCGGGCAGTGAGGGTCAAGGGGGGCGGGTTACTTCAGGCCGGTGCCTGCGATGCCCTCGACGATGCGGCGCTGGAACAGCGCGAAGACGGCGAGCAGCGGGATCGCGCCGAGCACGGCGGACGCCATGAGCTGGGCGTAGGGAACGCCGAACACGTCCTGGACGGAGGTGAGTCCGACGGGCAGCGTCATCATCTCGGGGTCGGTGACCACGAGCAGGGGCCACAGGAAGTTGTTCCAGACGCCGACGAACACGAAGATCGTGACGGCGGAGACGGCCGGACGGGAGATCGGCATCACGATCTGCCAGTAGATGCGCAGCCAGCCCGCGCCGTCCGCGCGCGCCGCGTCGATCAGTTCGCGCGGGATGCCGTCGAAGAACTGCTTGAAGACGAACACGGCGACGACGTTGGGGACTTGGGGCAGGACCACGCCCCAGTAGGTGTTCAGCAGGCCCGCCGACTGGAGCGCGAGGAACTGCGGGATCATCAGGACCTGGCCGGGGATCATGATCCCGGCCAGCAGCATCACGAACGCGGCGCGGCGCGTCCTGAAGCGGGTCTGCGAGAGGGCGAACGCAGCGAGCGAAGCCATGATCACCGTGAGGACGGTGGTGAGGATCGAGGTGATGAAGCTGTTGGCGTACCAGTAGGGCAGCTTGCCCGCGTCGAAGATCTCCCCGTACGCGGACAGGGTGGGGTGCGCGGTGAACCATCCGGTCGGGTTGGTGACGACCTCCTGGGCGGGCCGCACCGAGGTGGCGAGCGCCCAGGCAAGCGGCACCAGCCACAGCACGGCGAGGGCGATGAGCGTGCCGAGGGCCACCCGGTTGAAGAGGCGTTCGGAGTCGCGGGGGCGGGCCGGCGGTGGGGTGGTGCCGCGTTGTCCGGTCTCGGGGCGCGTGGCGATCGCGGTCATGGTCAGTTCTCCTTCTCGGCACGGCGTACGAGGGCGAACCAGACGAGGGAGACGAACAGGATCACCACGAACAGGAGCAGCGACACGGTCGAGGCGTAGCCCACGCGGCCCTCGACGAACCCGGTGTCGTAGATGAGCTGGAGCGAGGGGCGGGTGCTGCCGTCGGGGCCGCCGTTGGTCATCATGTAGATCTGGTCGAAGACCTTCAGCGAGGCGATGACCTGCAACACCGTCACGAGCGTCGTCGTACGGCCCAGCATCGGCACGACCACGTGCCGGATGCGCTGCCAGGGCCCGGCCCCGTCGATGGCGGCGGCCTCGTGCACCTCGCGGGGCACGTCCTGCAGTCCGGCCAGGTAGAGCACGAAGTTGAAGCCGACGGTCCACCACACCGTGGCCGCGGCGATGGAGAGCATTGCCCAGTCCGGGTCGCCGAGCCACGAGGGCGGGGTGTCGACGCCGAACCACTTCACCGCCTCCTGGGCCAGGCCCAGCTGGTCGGCGTAGATGAACATGAAGAGCAGCGAGACGACCGCGGACGGCAGCACGAACGGCGCGAAGAACGCGAAGCGGAAGAACCAGCGGCCGCGCACGAACCGGTCGGCGAGCAGGGCCAGGACCAGGCTGAGCACGACCAGGGGCACGGTCGTCAGGACCGTGAACCACAGCGTGTTGCCCAGGGTGCGCCAGAACTCCTCGTCGCCGAGCACCGCCTTGTAGTTGGAAAGGCCCGCGAATTCACCGAGGCCGCTCTTGAGCAGGCTGGTCTCGAAGAACCCGGCGATCACGGTGTAGATCAGCGGCCCCACCAGAAACACCAGATAGAAGAGAGCGAAGGGCAGCAGCATCCCCGGTCCTGCCCAGCGGTCGCCTCTGCTGGACGTCGGGGAGGGAGCGGTCGTCGTGGCCACGGTTCGGCCTTTCGGTCAAGGCGTACGGGATCCAGGGGCGGGTGGAGCGAGGGGGGTTGGGCAAAGCGAGGGGGTTACACAGCAGCCGTCAGCGGGGCCTGCCCATACGGGCTCATACGGGAGCGGGGCGCGAGGCCAGGGTCTGCAGCTCGCGGCGCAGCCGGGCGGCGCCCGCGGTGGGGCTGGTGTCGCCGGTGAACACGGTGGTCACCACGTCGCCGACCACGGTCTGCATGGTGCCTCCCGCGCCGCCGTACCAGGCGGCCGGGTCGTAGACCGCGCCGTCGGCGGCCGTGGCGTAGTGCGACTGCGGCTGGAGTTCCTTGTACGCGCGTGAACGCTGGGTCGGCAGCCAGGCCGGGACGTGGCCGCCCTCCGCCCACAGCTTGCTGGAGTGCAGCATCGACGCGGCGAACCCCAGGGAGAGGTCGAGGCGTTGGGCCTTCGCGCTGGGTGCCTTGGGCAGCACGAGGGCGTGCGAGTCGGCGGCGCAGGCGTAGGGCGCGTCCTTGAAGATGCGCGGCAGGGGCCGCATGTCGAACTTCACCTTCGCCGACTGGACCGCGAGGGCCTGCCAGACGCCGTCCATCAGGAATCCGGCCTTGCCGGTGGTCAGCAGGGTGATGGCGCCCTTGCCGTCGGTGTTGGCGGGGATCACCTTCTCTTCGCTGAGGCGGCGGATGTAGGCGAGCGCCTCGGCCGCGGCGGCCTCGTCGATGACCACCTTCTTGCCCTGGTCGGCGACGAGGTCACCGCCGCCGATCTGGCGGTACAGGGATCAGAAGATGCGGAACTGCATCGAGGCGTCCTTCACCGAGGCGATCGAACCGCCCCAGGCGCCGGTGACCTCCTTGGCCGCACGCAGCGCGTCGATGAACGCGTCGGGTCCGTCGACGTCCGCCAACTGGCCTTTGCCGTCGAGCAGTCCGGCCTTCTCGGCGATGTCCGTGCGGAAATAGAGCACGAAGGGGTGCGTGTCCAGCGGCACGGCGTGCGGCTTGCCGTTGAACTGGGACTTGCGCCAGGGCCGCGCGTCGAACTTGTCCTCGGTCAGGCCGTGCCGGGCCAGATCCTCCGGGTGCAGTTCGCTGAGCAGGCCGGCCTCGGCGAGCGTGGGCAGCTTCGACAGGTGGATCACCGCGGCCTGCGGCGGCCGGTCGCCCAGCGTGGCCAGGGTGAGCTTCGTGTAGTACGGGTTGCCCCACAGGAACGTCGCCGACTTCAGGTCCACCGAGCGGTGCGAGGCGCGGTAGGCGTCCTGCATCGCCAGCATCCGCTCGCCGTCGCCGCCGGTGAAGGGGTTCCAGAAGTTCAGCCGCGACGGCGAGGGCGCGCCGCCGGTGAACCCCTGTGCCAGGGTGCTGCCGCAGCCCGTGGCGGTGAGCGCGGCGGCGCCGGTCGCTCCGACGGCGAGCCCGCCGCGCAGCACACGGCGGCGGGAGGGGGCGGGCGGCGACGGGGTCGGTATGCGGTCCCGCATGGGCATGCGTCCTTCCACGGCGAACAAGGCGAAACAGAACGAACACGACGAACACAACGAGCAAAGCGAATAAAGCAAACAGAGCCGCATGGAGTACAACGTTGGAATACGCAGCGGAGACAACCTCGGCTCGTGGCCGCTCGCTGTGTTTACAACGTTGTACTCAGCTGGCAATACGGCGTCAACACCTAGGCATGCATTACCTGTTCACGTACCTGCCCGAAGCGGCCTCCGACCCTGCCGGTTACAACGTTGGACCATGACGTACGCTGCTGCTGTCGGGGGAGGGAGAAACACGTGGCAGGCACCCGTCTGAAGGACGTCGCCGAGCGCGCCGGAGTGTCGATCAAAACGGTGTCGAACGTCGTCCGCGGCGAGGCCAGAGTCGCCGACCGGACCCGCGAGCGCGTCCTGCGCGCCATCGCCGACCTCGACTACCAGCCCAACGCATCGGCGCGTCATCTGCGCACCGGACGCAGCGGCATCATCGCGCTCGCCGTCCCCGAACTCGTCGCGCCGTACTTCGCCGAGCTGGCCGCGCAGGTCATCGCCGCCGCCAAGAAGCGCGGCTGCACCGTGCTCATCGAGGACACCGGGGGCAGCGCGGAGGAGGAACTGCGCATCGCCTGCGGACTGAGCGACCCGCTCATCGACGGGGTCCTGCTCAGCCCCCTGAGGCTCGACGAGCAGGCCCTCGCCGCCCGCGAAGGCCGCGTACCGCTCGTGCTCCTGGGCGAGCAGTCGTACGAGATCCCCGCCGACCACGTCCTGATCGACAACTCGGCGGCGGCCCGCGAGGCCACCGACCACCTGCTCGCCCTGGGCCGCCGCCGCGTCGCCGTCATCGGCCAGCCGTCGGGCCCCGCGCACGCCACCACGGTCCAGCGCATGCACGGCTATCTGACCGCGCTGCACGCGGCGGGCGTCCCGCACGATCCCCAACTGGCCCCGGACACCCGGGCCTTCACCCGCGCCGAGGGCGCCGACGCGATGCGCGCGCTGCTGGCCCTGGACGACCCGCCGGACGCCGTCTTCTGCTTCAACGACCTGCTGGCCTCCGGTGCGCTTCGGGTGGCGCACGAGCGGGGCCTGCGGGTCCCCGGCGACCTGGCCGTGGTCGGCTTCGACGACGTGGAGGAGTCCCGCTACAGCGTGCCGAGCCTGACCACCATCGCCCCCGACAAGCGGGGCATCGCGGAACTGGCCGTGGACGCGCTGCTGCGCAGGATCGACGCCGGCGCCATGGCGCCGCACAGCCGGCTGACCGCGGGCTACGACCTCGTGGTCCGCGAGAGCACGCGCGCGACCGGCTGAACGACCTGAGACCGACGCCTCGCGCCGCTCGCCCCGCCGGGCAGGAACCCTCACCCTGAGGCTCAGCTTGAGAGTGAGGCGCCACTCGATACGCGCAACGAGCACACGCGGGCATTCTTCGGTGGCCAGATCCTTGCACCCTGTGGCCATCTGGCCACTCGTCCGGCTCCCGGACCGCGGCGCAGGATCGATCACATGAAGATTCTCTGGATATTCGCCCACCCCGAACCGCGGTCCCTCAACGGCTCCCTGCGTGACGAGGGGATACGGGAACTGCGCGGCCTCGGACACGAGGTCCGCGAGTCCGATCTCTACGCCATGGAGTGGAAGCCCGTGGTGGACTCCGGCGACTTCCACCGCGAGAGCGCCGACCGGCTCCTGGTCGGCGCCGAGCAGGAACACGCCTACGCCGCCGACAAGTTGACGGACGACATCAGGGCCGAGCAGGAGAAGATCGCCTGGGCCGACACGCTGGTGTTCCAGTTCCCGCTGTGGTGGTTCGGACCGCCGGCCATCCTCAAGGGGTGGTTCGACCGGGTGCTCGTGCAGGGCTTCGCGTTCGGACTCCAGGACCACTCGGGGCGAACCCTGCGCTACGGCGACGGCGGCCTGGCGGGCAAGCGCGCCATGGTCATCACCAGCGTCGGGGCGCGGGAGTCCGGCTTCGGTCCGCGCGGGATCCACGGGCAGCTGGACGAGGTGCTGTTCCCGTTGCTGCACGGCACTTTCTGGTACACGGGCATGGACGCGCTGCCGCCCTACGTCGTCTACGGCGCCGACCGCCTCGACACCGCCGGCTACCGCACCCGCGCGGCCGAGCTCCGCGAGCGGCTGCGCGCACTGCCGGCCACCGAGCCGCTGCCCTACCGCCACGAGCACCGCGGCGACTACGACGACGCACTCGTCCTGCGTCCGGACATCGAGCCCGACCTCACGGGCGTCGCAGCTCACCGGTCACGGGCAGCGGGGCGCTGACGCCGGCTCCTGGCTTCGCAGCCGCCGGAGCAGTTGCCGCATGACGCTGACGGGCAGCGCCGGATGCCGGGCCGCGACCCGTGCGGTGTCCGGCTTGCCCAGCAGCCGGACAAGTACGGGCGCGGGCAGCTCCGGGTGCCTGGCGGCAGCACCGCGTACGTACTCGTGCGGGTCGTCGAGCAGTCGTATCGCCGACGCGGCGGTCAGCCGCGGGTCGGTGACGGCCCGGTAGCGCACCTCTTCGCACGGGTCCCGGCTCAGCCGCTCCACCAGGTCCGGTTTCGACTCCGGGTCGTCCAGCGCCAGTCGGCGCATGCGGGGGTTGGCGTCCTCGGCGTACTTCAGGAGATCTGCGCGGGGAAAGTTCGGGTGGCCGTGGGGGCGGTCGGGGACGCTCAGGCTGCCGGTCCACCACTGCCACACCCTCAGGAGCATCTCGGCGGGCGCGTCGTCGCAGGATTCGGCGAGGAAGAGTTGTACGACGCGGTCCTCGTCCCCGGCGAGGCGCTCGACGACGTCCGGCGGCAGGTGCCGGGCGCGCGCCACGCTGCGGCGCACGAGAGGGTGGGCGGATGCGGCCAGGCGGCGCATGGCAGCGGGGTCGTGATGCAGTGCCTTGACCCAGCTGAGGGCGTGGGCGCGGACGCCCGTGTCGAAGGTGACGGGGATGGCCGCCCGCTGCTCCTCGGTGAGGTCGGGGCGCAGGGCCACCTCCGCACGCACACGCTCATCGGGGTCCCGGGCGAGCAGGGCGACCACGTCGGGGTCCAGGCGGGTGTTGCGGGCGAGGGACCGGCGCTGTTCCGGCGCACCGTGGCGGGCCAGGTGTCCGGCCAGGTCACGCTCCAGCCGGCAGGTCTCCACCGCCTCGTCCGGGAGCCCCTCGGCGGCGAGGACCGCCCGGGACAGCGGGTGATCGCGGTGGTGCCACAGCCGCGCGGTGGTGCGGACCTTGCTGTCCGGGTCGTCGAGGAGGGCCTGGCGCTCGGGAATGCCCAGGCGGGGCCACGCGGAAGCGCAGACCTTGGCGCGCACCGCCGGTTCGGGATCGGCGGCCAGGGCAGCCGACATCCGGGCGGGCAACCCGGGCAGACGTGCTGCCTCTTGTCGGATCTGGGCGGATGTCTCGGCGGCGAGCTGCTGGTAGGCGGCTTCGCTCAGCTCGGCACGCCGGTCCGCCGCGATCAGGGTGAGAACCCAGCGCCGCCGGGTGTCCTGCTCGCCCATGATCAGGCGGCTCCAGTGATCGGCCGTGAGGTACGGATGGACGTCGGCCAGCAACTCCCGCACCTTCCAGTCGGGATGGGCGATGGCCGCCTCGATGACGGCGTTCGGCACGCGTTGCCACAGCAGGTGGTGCGAAAGACCCAGCAGGCCGGCCCGTACGTCGTCGGGGGCGGCGGGATTGAGCGCAAGACCGTGCGCCCACCCGTCCCGTACGTCTGCCGAGGCCTCCGCCCCTTGGAACAGCGCGGCCCACTCAGCCGAGAGCTCGTCTCCCCCACCCGTCATGAGGACACATCCTGCCGCAACCCCTGCGTTCCGAGCACCGCGAGCAGCGCACGCGCGCAGGACATCAGGTGGGACGGGTCGGCCGGGGCCACGTCCTGGAACTCCAGGTACGCCGTGCCGAAGCGGTTGCGGTACAGGGGTTCTCCGCCCGGGGAGCTGCCCACTGCGTCCTGCGCGGGGTCGAAGGCGACCCCGGCGGTGAAGTACAGCTCGTCGCCGTCGTAGCCGACGGTCATCAGCGCCTCCGCGTAGCCGTCGTCGAAGAGCGTGAAGTCCGGTTCTCCCGCGCCTCGTTCGAGCGTGGCCAGGATTCCCTCGGCCAGGGCGCGCACGTCGGCGGGCCGCGCGGCTCCCAGCAGGTACGGGCTCAGGTCGACGACCCAGGTGCCCCGCACGGGGTGGCGTCGCACGGTGAAGCGGACGGGTTCGCCCCCGAGGTCGCGGAGCCCGCCGAACTCCGCGACGACGACAGACTCGTCCCGCGCCAAGTCAAGATCCACCCCGACACCTTAGGCGAAGGTTTCAGCGGCGCGGCTCCCAGCGGAAGAGGCGGGAAGCCAGTGCCACGGAGACGATGACCCAGCTCAGTGTGGGCAGCAGCAGGGGCAGGGACTCGGCCACGGGTACGCCGCCGTTCCAGGCGTTGAGGACCAGTTCGGTGGCCGAGCCGCCGGGGAGCAGCCGCTTGAGCAGGGTCAGCTCCTCGGTGCCGGTGATGGCCACCCAGTTGGTGACGGCGATGGCGCCGAGGCTCACCGGCAGCGTGGTCACCTGGGCGTGCTCGGGGGAGTTCGTCAGCCCCGCGGTGGCAAGGCCCAGGGCGAGCATCATGATCACGGTCGAGATGATCGCCGCCGCCAGGAGAAGCACGTTGTCCGGCCTGCCCGCAACGGCCGCGAGCACGGCAAGGATCGCGGCCACCTGGACCAGGCCCAGGACGGTGACCGGGAGCACCAGACCGGTGAGGATGCCGGCATCGCTCGCCGGGGTGGAGCGCAGCCGCTTGAGGAAGAGCGTCTGGCGGCGCGATGCCAGCGTGGTCACGGTGGTGGCGTAGAGCCCGAACGCGGTCACGGTGAACATCACCACCGCCGCGATGTACCCGAGACTGCGCAGGTCGGCGAAGGTTTCGTGCTTGAAGACGAAGAACGCGCAGACCGCTACGGGAATGAGGAAGCTGTTCAGCAGAACCAGCCGGTTCCGGAAGATCTGGATGAGCTCGGTCAGAGCGATGGAGAGCATCGTGAGGGTCCTCTGAGGGGGAAGGTCCGGTTCGCGTGGACGTGCGGTGGACGTACGGGAAAGGGCTACGTGGTGCCGATGGCGCGGAAGACGTCGTCGAGCCGGGTCGGTCCGGCCTGGAGTTCCCCCAGCTCCACCGCGTTGGCGTGCGCCCAGCCGAGCAGGACGTACAGGTCCTTCTGCAGGCCGAAGGTCTTGACGAGGAACGCCCCGTCCGCCTCGCGTGTGGCCTCAAGCGGCAGCGCCGGAGCGCCGCCCGGCAGGAAGAACCGGATGGCGGCCGGGAGCGTCCGGGTCAGCTCGGCGACGGTGCCCTGCTGGTGGAAGGCCCCCATGTGCATGAGCCCGATGCGATCGGCACGCTGCTGGGCCTCTTCCAGGTAGTGCGTGGTGAGCACGATGGTGGACCCGTCCTCGCGCAGCTTGTCCACGGCGTCCCACAGGGCGTCGCGGGACTGGATGTCCAGGCCGGTGGTGGGCTCGTCCAGGAAGATCAGCTCGGGGCTGCCGTACACGGCGCTGGCGAAGTCCAGGCGGCGTTTCTCGCCTCCGGAGAGCTGGGAGACCTTGGTGCCGGACTTGTGCGTGAGGTCGACGATGCTGAGCACGCGTTCGACCCTGTCCGTGCGCCGGGAGAGCTTCCCCATCAGACCGACCGATTCCTTGACCGTCAGGTCCGGCGAGAAGCCGCTTTCCTGCAGCATGATGCCCATCCGGTGCCGCACGGCCTGCCGGTCGCGCGGGCTGCGCCCGAAGACCCGCACGGTGCCCGAGGTGGCCGTGCGGTGGCCTTCGATGATCTCCAGGGTCGAGGTCTTGCCGGCGCCGTTCGTGCCGAGCAGCGCGTAGAGCTCCCCCTTGTTCACCTGGAAGGTCAGGTCTTTCACGGCGTGGAAGTCGCCGTAGCTGATGTTCAGGGCTTCAACGTCGATGACTGGTGTCGAGGTCATGCTTCGATTCCAGCCGTCGGGGCGCTCGCCCGGCAGGGGCGTGGTGTCATCACCGCGCCGTGACATTCCTTAGGGTGCAGGCATGACGCAGTGTCACTGGTGTCAGCCTCGAAGCCGGACGAACATGGCGGGACAGACGCTGCCGTCCGTGCGCGAGACCGTTCCCGAGACCGATGTCGTTGCCCATGCCCCCACCCCTGCCCCTGCAGATGCAGATGCAGATGCCGATCCAGGAAAGGCGTCACGCGATGCCCGAGCACGCCCAGACGACGCAGGGACGGCTGCGCGGCGTGAACCTCGCCATGATCATCCCGCCGCTCGCCGCCGTGGGGGCGATCCTGGTGGCGGTCGACGCCAGGTCGTGGGGGGAGGGCGTCCTGCTGGCCCTGGGTGTGGTCGCGGCCCTGCTCGTCATCGAGCGGTGGACGGCGGGTGACACCTCCCGCGTCGCACTCCCCTGCCTGATCATCACCGGTGCCGTATGGGTGCTCGGAGTGCTGGTGACCAACAGCCACACGGCGTTCTACGGCATCACCATCGTGGGCCCTTACTTCATCTCCCAGCTCCCCCGCCGCCACCGCCTCCCCGCGACCCTGGCGCTGAGCGCGTTCGTCGCCGCGGCGGGCGCGGCGAAGCTGCTGGAATCACCGGCCGACCCGTCCGGCGTGCTGGTCCTCTACGTCCTCCTTCCCACGGGCATCACGGTGGTGGCGACCGTCCTCATGTTCGCCAACCAGCGCTTCTACGAGGTCATCGAGCGGTCACGGGAACGCGAGGCGGAGCTGGCGGTCATCCGGGAGCGCATTCGCTTCGCCGGCGATCTGCACGACATCCAGGGCCACACCCTGCACGTCGTCAAGCTGAAGATCACGCTGGCCGAGAAGCTGCTGCGCAGCGACACCGAACGCGTGGAGGAGGAGCTGCGAGAAGTGCGCGCCCTGGTCAGCGACACCATCATCCAGACCAAGGAACTGGCCTACGCACAGCGGCGGCTCAACCTCGCCGCGGAGCTGGAGAACGCGAAGAACCTCTTCGAGGCCGCGGGCATCCGCGTGCGCGTCAACCGCGAGGCCGACCCCGAGGAGCGCGTGAACGGACTGCTCGGCCAGGTCCTGCGCGAGACGACGACCAACATCCTGCGCCACGCCCAGGCCACGCGGGTGCGGATCACGCTCTCGGGGTCGGGCATCACCATCGTCAACGACGGCGCACCGGAGGCCCCCCTTCCCGGGCTCAGCGGCCTTGCCACCCTCAAGGAACGGGTGAACGACGAAGGAGGCGAACTGACGGTGGAACAGAAGGGCGGACGCTTCGTCACGGCCGCGGAGTTCCCCGGCCCGCACTCGGCGAGGCCGCTGCCCGCGGCACGGGAGGACGAACGATGACCAGCGTGGTGCTCGCCGACGACGAGGCCCTGCTGCGCAAGGCGCTGGCGGCGCTGCTGCCGCTCGAAGGCGACATCACCGTGCTCGCCGAGGCGCACGACGGCGCGTCGGCCGTCGAGGCCACCCTGCGCCACCGGCCCGACGTGCTGGTCATCGACCTGGAGATGCCCGGCGTTGACGGGCTCGGCGCCGTCGCGGAGATCCGCCGTGCGCAGCCGGACCAGGTGATCCTCATGCTGACCCGCCACGCCCGGCCGGGCGTGCTGCGCAAGGCCCTGAAACTCGGCGTCCAGGGCTTCGTCAGCAAGTCGGCGGAGCCCGCGCACATCACGTCGGTCATCGACACCCTGCACCAGGGCAAGCGGTGGATCGACCCGGATGTCTCCGCGCTCGCCGTGGTCGACGACTGCCCGCTCACCGACCGCGAGATCGACGTGCTGCGCGTGACCGGTGACGGCTACTCCGTCGCGGAGATCGCCACCCGCCTGCGCCTGGCGCAGGGCACCGTACGCAACTACCTCTCGAACGCCATGCAGAAGACCCAGACCCGCACCCGGCACGATGCGGCGCGCTATGCGCGTGAGCACGACTGGCTGTAGCGGCGTGCGCCCGGTCGGCGCCGGTCGGGCCGGAGCCAACGGCCGGGTGCTGACCGAGGCCCGCCTCCCGCTCAACTGTGCCGCAGGCACGACACGTAGTCGTCGACCAGCGCGATCTGGCGTTCGGCGGGAAACTCCCGTGGTGCGAAAAGCGCCTGGACCACCAGGCCGAGGACGAAGCTCTGGGCCGCCGCGGCGACATCCTCGGTCCGGGTGCCGGGCGGCAGTTCGCCCAGACGCTCGGCCTCGGCGACGTGCCCGGCCATCCGCTCGCGCGCGCGGCGGTAGCGCTCGGCGTGCTCCTGTGCCAGTTCCGGGTCGGCGAGGGCCACGTCCCAGGAGGCCACCCAGATCCGGTTGCTCGCCGCGCTCCCGGCGTCCAGCGGGAGGATGTCGAGCAGCGTCGCCCGCAGCATCACCAGGCCGGACGCCTCACCGGCGCGCTCGGCCGCCGGGCGCGGGCGGTCGGCCGAGCGCCGGTCGAGGACTTCCAGGGCGTGTCTCAGCAGGGCGCGCTTGCTGGGGAAGTAGTGCGTGAGCAGGCCGGTGGTGGCGCCCATCTCCGCGGCGACCGCGCGCAGGGTCAGGCCGCCGAAGCCGTGGGCGGCAAGGACCCGCCAGACGGCCTGCGAGACCTCGGTCCTGCGGGCGTCATGGTCGGTCCGGGCTGGCGGCGTCATGGCCGCTAGAGTACATACCCAACGTTCGTTACGTACCTGGAAGCGCTGGCCCCGACACCGCGCGCGCCCAGCCGGACAACCGCCGAGGACGAGTCATGTACGCCATAGCGCTGACCGAGAATGCCGAGCTCCGCACGCTTGAGCCCTGGCAGGACGCCGAGTTCCTGGCCCACATCGACCGGGCCCGCTCCCACACCGACCCGTGGATCCCCTGGGCGACGCGCTCCACCGATCTGGAGTCCGCCCGCGCCACCCTGCAGAGCTACGCCGACAAGCAGGCCGCCGACGCCGGACGCATCTACGGGATCTGGCGGGACGGCACGCTGATCGGCGGCGTGATGTTCGTGCACTTCGACACCCGGTCCGGCAACTGCGAGATCGGCGTCTGGGCCGAGCCCGCGGGTGAGGGACAAGGCCTGATCAGCGCCGCGGTCCGGCACCTGATCGCGTACGCCTTCGAGGAGCGCGGCATGCACCGCGTCGAGTGGTGGAACAGCGCCGGCAACACCCGCAGCCGGGCCGTCGCCCGGCGGATGGGCATGCACCTGGACGCCACCCTGCGCGAGCAGTCCCTCTACCAAGGCGTCCGCCACGACATGGAGGTCTGGTCGCTGCTCACGCACGAGTGGCAGGGCAGGGCCGGCGCCGCGTGAGGTGCCCGCCTCAGGCCGCGAGGCGTTCGGCGAGCAGCAGCATGCCGATCACGATCATGGCGGCGCCCGAGATACGGGTGACGGCGCGCGCGGCCGCGGGGCGTGCCCGCAGGACGGTGCGGGCAAGGACGCCCACGCACAGGTAGATCGCGGCGCAGCTGAGGGTGTGGACCAGGCCGAGCGTGCCGATCTGTGCGGCGAGGGGCCAGCTGCCGTGCGGGGCGGTGAACTGCGGCAGCAGGGCCAGGAAGAGCAGCAGCGCCTTGGGGTTGAGGCCGCTGATCCCCACCCCCTTGAGGACCCTGGCCCCCGCCGCCCCGCTCCCGGCGTCCTGCTCTCCGGTCCCCGCGACGGCGGGCCGGGCCAGCGTCGTGGCACCGAGCCACACCAGGTAGAGGGCGCCCAGGACGGTCAGGGCGGTGAGGACGGACGGTGTCCGCGCCACGACGGCCGCCACTCCGGCGGCGACCACGGCGGTCAGGGCGAGGTAGCCCAACAGCAGGCCGCTGACGGCGGGCACCACGGACCGGTCGCGGAGCCCGGCGTTGATCGCGTAGGCCCAGTCCGCTCCCGGCACGAGGATGAGCAGGACTGAGACCGCCCAGAAGGCGGTGATGGAACTGACGGCCACGACGTACTTCTCCCTCTCAAACGGCTTCTGGGAAGGAGATTAGTTGCGATATGCCCGAAGGTGTTTCCAAGTATTGCCCACTGGGAGGCTCTGAGTGGCAGGATCTACCCCATGGACGATGTGGACCGGAAGATTCTTGCCGAGCTCCAGGACGACGGCCGTCTGACGGTCACGGAACTGGCCGCGCGGGTGCGGCTCAGCCTCTCCCCCTGCCACCGCCGACTGCGCGAACTCGAACGCAGCGGCGCCATCCGCGGCTACCGCGCGATCCTGGACGCGGGTGCCGTGGGTCTGAGCTTCGAGGCGCTTGTCTTCGTCACCATGCGCCAGGAGGACCGCGACACCGTCGCCTCCTTCGAGCACGCCCTCACCGAGATCCCCGAGATCCTGATGGCCGAGCGCCTCTTCGGGGATCCCGACTATCTCGTACGCATCGTCAGCAAGGACCTGCCCGCCTTCCAGCGGCTCTACGACGACAAGCTCGCCACGCTGCCGGGCGTGCAGCGGCTGAGCTCCACGCTCGTCATGAAGCACGTGGTGTACGAGCGCGCCCTGCCTCTGTGAGCGTCGGCCGAGCGCGGCTTCCCGCGCCGGACACCGTCGGCCGCCCCTGCTGCCGATCAGGCAAGCGCCAATGCGCCCGGAGTGCAGCCGGCGAAGGCCAGGACGTCACGATGCAGGTGCGACTGGTCGACGTATCCGCACACGGCGGCCACCTCGGCAGGGCCCCGGCCCGCCGACAGGCCTCTGACGGCGCGGTCGAACCGTACGAGCATCGCGGCGCGCTTGGGCGTGAGGCCGACCTGGGCGGTGAACCTCGACCACAGCCGTTTGCGGCTCCACCCGCACGACGCCGCCAGGTCGCCGACCCGCACCAGGCCCCGGCGGGCGACGATGTGCTCCCAGCTCGCGACGACCTCCGGGTCCATCGACGGCGCCGAGGCGTGGCGGCGCGCCAGGAAATCCGCCACCAGGGCGAAGCGGTCCTCCCACTCCCCCATGCCGGTCAACTGCTCGCGCAGCCGGGGCTCTTGGCGGCCCCACAGCTCCGCGAGGCCGAACACACCGCCGTCCAGTTCGCGGAGCGAGACGCCCAGCAACGAGTAGGCGCTCACCGGGGACATCTGCACCTCCACGCACTCCACACGCCGTGCGCGGATGCGGGCCGCTCCCGGTGTGAGCCCGGCGGCCAGGCTTCGCAGCGACCGGTTGCCGCCGGGGTGGTCGACGGCCAGGGCGTCGTCGCCGAGTTCGACGACGACGGTCACGACCGGCTGCGGGATGACCCGCAGGTCCAGTCCTGCCGCGGCCCGGTCACGGAATCCGGCCACCGCCACTCCGTCGAGCGGCGAGGGACGGCGCGGGCAGGCGACCTCCCACCCGCGCAGGCGGTCGGTCTCGTACGGAGCCGGATCCACCTCACCCAAGTC
>NZ_JBNNJZ010000167.1:0-15176 GCF_050270335.1 Streptomyces sp. NPDC059900 | reverse complement strand
CAGCGATCTGGCAGCCGGACGCCGTCAGCTCGGCGATCTGCTGAAGCGTCGCCCCGATGTCGGACGTACGCGTCGTCGTCATCGACTGCACCGAGACGGGCGCACCGCCCCCCACGGCCACCGGCCCGACCTCGATGCGCCGCGCGAGGCGACGCTCGGCGATCGGCCGGACCGGCAGCTCAGGAAGGCCCAGTGCGACAGGCGTTCCAGGGGTCATGAAGTCACCCCGCGCGGTTGGCGGAGACCGTCTCACGGGCGGCGCGGATGGACTCCTTGAGGGAGCCCATGGTGGCCAGGACGGCGGTCGGCTCGTAGCCGCAGTGCGCCATGCAGTTGGCGCAGCGCGGGTCCTTGCCGCGGCCGTACTTGTCCCAGTCGGTCTCCTCGATGAGCTCCTTGTACGTGGGCACGTACCCGTCGCTCATCAGGTAGCAGGGGCGCTGCCAGCCGAAGAGCGAGTAGTTCGGGATCGCCCACGCGGTGCAGGGGAAGTCCGCCTTGCCCTCCAGGAAGTCGAGGAACAGCGGCGAGTGGTTCAGGCGCCAGCGCAGCCTGTTGCCGCCCGCGAAGGCCTTCTTGAACAGTTCGCGGGTCTGCTCGACGCCCAGGAAGTGCTCCTGGTCCGGCGCCTTCTCGTACGCGTAGGCGGGCGACAGCATCATCTCGTCGACCTGCAGTTCGTCATTGAGGAAGTTGAGGACCTCGATGATGGTCTGCGGGGTGTCGGTGTTGAAGAAGGTCGAGTTGGTGGTGACCCGGAAGCCGCGCTTCTTGGCTTCCTTGATCGCCGCCACCGCCTCGTCGAACACGCCCTCCTTGGCGACGGATTCGTCGTGGCGCTCGCGCATTCCGTCGATGTGCACGGCGAACGCGAAGTAGGGGGACGGGGTGAACTTCTCCAGCTTCTTGCGCAGCAGCATGGCGTTGGTGCAGAGGAAGACGTACTTCTTCTTGGCCACCAACTGCCGGACGATCTCGTCGATGTGAGGGTGCATCAGCGGCTCGCCGCCCGCGATGGACACCATCGGCGCACCGGATTCAAGGACGGCGCCGACGGCCTGGGCCACCGGCATGCGCTGTTTGAGCACACCGGCCGGGTGCTGGATCTTGCCGCACCCCTCGCACTTGAGATTGCACGCGAAGAGCGGCTCCAACTCGACGATCAGCGGAAACTTGTCACGCTTGCGGAGCTTCTGTTCAAAGAGATACGTCGCGACCTTGACGGTCTGGCGCAGCGGCATGGCCATCTGGCTCACCTCCGAGGGAGCAAAGAAGAACGGTGCCATTCGAAAAACGCGGGAAGCACGGCACGAAGAACACGGAAAGCTGATATTCCACCGCGTACCGTGCCGATGCGGACGAGTTCGTGCTGTGGGGCGTCCACGACCACCCGGACGGCGGCAACCGGCCGCTGTCCCGCCCGCAGCGCGCTGTGCAGCGTCACGGCGGACTCCATGTCCACCGCGATCGCTCCCGTGGCGAGCAGGTCGGCGCGTTCGTGGGCTCGGACGACATGGTCGGAGCCGGTCAGCGGTCCGGTGTGCACGGTGCGGCCGGGCATGGCCCGCATCAGCTCCTTGACCAGCAGTTCCGTACCGACGCAGGGCGTGTGGCCGTGTGCGGCGCGGGTCTGGTCGGCGACGACCAGATCACCGGGGTGCATGCCGGGGGCGAGCCCGGCGCAGAATCCGGTGGCCACGACGGCGGCGTGGCGCAGCGGCTGCCTGCCGAGTGCGCCGGTGACGGCCCGCTCGGCGTTCTTGGGGCCCATGCCCGTGCGGAGCACGGTGAGCTGCCCGGGGGCGCCGGAGCGGTCCCCCGTGCGCAGGGCGAGGTGCTCGATGCCGAGCGCGCAGGCGATCAGCAGCGGTGCGGGGCCCGGCTCGGCCGGGGTCCGGTCCATCAACCCCCCTTGGCACAGAGGCCCGCGAAGGGTTCTCCGTTGACGTACCGGCCCAGTGCCGTGAGCGGGAACACCTGCCGGTAGAGGTGGTAGTTGATGGAGAAGTCCCAGGGGAAGCCGGTGCCCGTGAAGTAGGGCTCGTCCCAGGAGCCGTCGTCCCGCTGTGTCTCGGCGAGCCAGGTGATGCCCCGCTCCACGGCCTTGGACTCGTGCTCGCCCGCCGCGAGCAGCGCGAGCAGCGCCCACGCGGTCTGTGACGCGGTGGAGGCGCCGTGGCCGCGCCACTCCTCGTAGCGGTAGGAGCGCAGGTCCTCGCCCCAGCCTCCGTCGTCGTTCTGCACCGACTCCAGCCAGCTGACGGCGCGGCGCAGGGCGAGGTGCGAGGCGGGCAGCCCTGCCGCGGTGAGCGCGGGCACCACGGAGCCTGTCCCGTATACGTAGTTGACGCCCCAGCGGCCGAACCACGAGCCGTCCGGCTCCTGTTCGGCGAGCAGCCATTCGATGCCGCGGCGGGTGCGCGGGTCGTGTGCCTTGCCCTCGACGGCGAGCATCTCGACGACGTGTCCGGTGACGTCGGCCGACGGCGGGTCGATGACCTCGCCGAAGTCGCAGAACGGCAGCCGGTTGGGGAACGGGCTGGTGTTGTCGGCGTCGAAGGCGGCCCAGGCGCCGTTCTTCGACTGCATGCCCAGGGTCCAGCGCGCTCCGCGGGAGATCGCGTTCTCCAGGCGCTGGCGGTCGGGGTGTTCGACCCGGCGCAGGGCCAGGATGACCTCGGCGGTGTCGTCGATGTCGGGGTAGTTGTCGTTGTGGAACTCGAACGCCCAGCCGCCGGGGGCCAGTTCCGGCTTGCGTACGGCCCAGTCGCCGGGCCGTGCGATCTCCTCGCCGAGCATCCAGTCGGCCGCCTTGACGAGCTGCGGGTGGTCGGCGGGCACGCCCGCGTCGGCGAGCGCGATGGTCGCCAGACAGGTGTCCCAGACCGGTGACTGGCAGGCCTCGATCATCCGGGCGCCGTCCTCGCGCCAGACCGCGAACCGGTCCAGCGATGCCAGGCCCGCCTTGAGGACCGGGTGTTCGAGGTCGTAGCCGAGCAGATGCAGCGCGATCACGGAGTAGACGGCGGGCGGCTGGATGCCGCCCCAGCAGCCGTCGTTCTCCTGCCGTTCGATGATCCAGCGGGCGGCACTGTTCATCGCGGCCTTGCGCACCCGGCGCGGGGCGACCTTGCGGTAGAGGTGCAGCGCCTTGTCGAGCCGCTGGAACACGCCGTCCCAACTCCCCACGGGAGCAAGGGGTTTGCCCGGGTTCGGTACGCGCGCGTCGCTGTGCAGCTCATCGAGGGCGAAGGGCGCGGGCCGGACGGGTCGCTTGGCGGAGACGACCGTGAGCGGCACGATCGTCTGGCGGGCCCAGCACCCGAAGTCGTAGATGTTCAGGGGCAGCCACTTGGGGAAGTAGATGAGCTCCGGCGGGAGTTCGGGCAGGTCGTCCCACTTCCACCAGCCGAAGAGGGCGAGCCAGATGCGGGTGAAGACGCGGCTCTCGGCGATGCCGCCCTGGTCGCGGATCCAGGCGGAGGCCTTCGCCATGTGCGGGTCGTTTGGGGCATCGCCCGCCAGACGCAGCGCGACGTACGCCTCGACGGTGGTGGAGAGTTCGCCGGGGCCGCCGAAGAAGGTGGCCCAGGTCCCGTCCTCGCGCTGCTCGCCGCGGATGAAGAGCGCGGCGGCGCGGGTGGTCTCCTCGTCGCGGATTCCCAGGAACTGACGGAGCAGCAGGTCTTCGGCGTCCATCGTCACGTTCGTGTCGAGGTCGCCCTTCCACCAGCCCTGCGCGTCCTGCTGCGCGAGCAGGAAATCGGTGGAGCGCCCTATGGCGCGCGCGGCAGCTTCACGTGGCCCCGGCGGCGCGGCGGTCGTGTCGAATGGCTGGCTGGCCGAAGGTGCGCGGGGCGTCACCGCTCCGGTGCTTCCGTCGGTCGTCGCTGTCATGGCTTCCCCTTCGTGCAGTCGTCTTCTCTGCTGTGGGTCCGCCGTCGGCCGACGCGCTGGGCGCCGGCCGGCGACTGCGAGCGCTATATCTGCTCGATAGTGATCATCTCTTCCGTACGACGACGAAGTCGGCGAGCGCGACGAGCTGGGCCCGTACCCGCCCGGGCATCTCGATGGTGTCGAGCGCCTGGATGGCGATGGTGTGCTGGCGCCTGGCCTCCTCGGCGGTCCACTCGCGGCCGCCCGCCTGCTCGATCAGGGCGGCGCGCGCGGCGAACTCCTCCTCGGAGAAGCTGTCGAAGTCGTTGCTCTTGGCGTCGGCCGCGAGCAGCTCGCCCAGCTGCTCGGACGCCGGGCCGCCCGCGGCGAGCGCGGCCACGACCGGCAGCGACTTCTTGCGCTGGCGAAGGTCGCTCCAGGTCTGCTTGCCGGTGGACTCCGGGTCGCCCCAGATGCCGAGCAGATCGTCCACGGCCTGGAAGGCGAGGCCGAGGTGGTAGCCGTACTTCTCCAGGACGTCGGCGGTGCGGTCGTCCGCGCCGCCGAGGACGGCACCGATGGAGACCGCGCAGGCGAGCAGGGCGCCGGTCTTGTTGCCCTCCATCTCCAGGCACTCCTCGACGGTGACCCGCTCGCGGTGCTCGTAGGAGATGTCCTGCGCCTGGCCGTCGATCAGGGCGCGGGTCGCGGTGGTCAGGCGGCGCGTGGCGCGGCCCGCCTCGACGGTGCCGATCTCCAGGAGGATCTCGTTGGCGAGCGCGAAGAGGGCGTCGCCGACGAGGATGGCCTGCGCGGGGCCGTGCACCTTCCACACCGTGTCGCGGTGGCGGCGCTGCTCGTCGCCGTCCATCAGATCGTCGTGCAGCAACGAGAAGTTGTGGACCAGTTCGACGGCGACCGCGCCGGGTACGCCGACTTCCGGCGCGGCCCCCGCGGCTTCCGCGGAGAGCAGGGCGAGCGCGGGGCGCACGGCCTTGCCGCCGTCACCGTCCGCCGGGTTGCCCTCGGCGTCGATCCAGCCGAAGTGGTAGGCGGCGACGGTGTCCATGGGCGGCGCGAGACGGTCCACGGCCGACCGCAGCACCGGGGTGGCCAGCGTCCTTCCGCGCTCGAGCAGTGAGGTCACGTCCACCGTGTCGGCAGCCGATTCGGCCGAGGGCACAGTCGGCACAGTCTCTCCTCTTGTTCCGGTGCTGAATTTCTGGGGAACTGACCCCAGAAGGTCTGGCTTCACGCGGCCTCCTCGACGTCGAAGAGATGATCACGCGGTCGGTCCAGAGCGGAGAGGGCTGCCCCGGCGGCACTGATGCCGCTGCGGACGGCGCTCTCCATGGTCGCGGGCCACCCGGTGGCGGTCCACGCCCCGGCCAGGTACAGGCCGGGAGCCTTGGTGCGAGCGCCGGGCCGCAGCCGTCCCACGCCGGGAGTCGGCGCGAACGTCGCCGTACGCTCCCGGGTCACGAAGAAGTCCCGTACCTCCGCGCCGTGCGCGGCGGGCAGCAGCCGCTCAAGCTCCGGCAGATAGCGCTCGCGCAGCGCGGCGACGGGAGCGTCGATCTCGTCCCGGGCGGCGGACTGGGACAGGGCGAGGTACTGGCCCTCGGTGAGGCCGGAGGCGTCGGTGCGGTCGAAGACCCACTGCACCGGCGAGCCGATGGCCGCGAAGAAGGGCCGCTTGAGGACCTTGCGGTCGTACACGACGTGGATGTTGAGGATCGGTGCGGTGTCGATGTCCAGGAGCCGGTCGGGCTCGTCGAGCGCGCCGTCCGGCAGGAGGTCGTGCGTCTCGTGCTGCGGTACGGCGAGCACGACCGTTTGTGCCTCGATGTCCTCGCCGGGAACTTCGACCTTCCAACCACCGTTTTCCGTACGGGAGATGGAGGTGACTCGTGTCCTCAGTTCGGTTCGCACGCCCGCGGAGTCGAGCGCCTTGCGGGCGAGCGTGTCATGGAGATCACCGAGGGGCACGCGTGCCCAGCCGATGTCGGCCGCACCGGGCTTTGAGAGCAGTCCGGTCTTGAAGACCATCGCGGCGAGTCCGAGCGAGGAGTCGCCCGCGACGGCGTTCAGCGTGGCCACACCGACGAGGTCCCACAGGGCCTCGACGGCACGCGCCGACTGGCCGTGCGCGGCGAGCCAGCTGCCGAAGTCCTGGCCGTCGAGCTTGGGGTCGGCCGGGTCGAGCCCCTTGAGGGCGAGCGCGGCGCGCCCGACGTTGGCGCGCTCGGCGAGCGACAGATGCGGGTACGTGGCAAGGCTCGCCGCCAGGTGCAGCGGCACGGGCAGCGCGGTGCGCCGCAGACGCCCGAGGCGGTGGCGGTCGGCGTCGAGCACCGGCACGTCGAGACGTTCCTGCAACGGCGCGAGAGCCGCGCCGTCGACGCGGTCGAGGAACCAGCGGTAGGCGTTGCAGCAGCGCAGATAGACGTGCTGGCCGTTGTCGACGGTCAGGTCGCCGCGCTTGAAGGAGAAGGCGAGCCCGCCCAGGCGGGGCCGTCCTTCGAGCAGCGTCACGCGCAGTCCCGCGTCAGCGAGGGACAGCGCCGCGGTGATGCCGGCGAGACCGCCGCCGACCACCACGGCGGCCCCGCGTCCTGCTTCGCCATCGGCCTCCGCGGCCGGCCGCATGTCGTCCTTGCTCATGCGCTTCCCCCCTCGGCCGTTGCAGTCTGGGACGCCGGGCCGGGCCGGAGGGTTGCCCACCGGTTGCACGAAGTTGTCCTACGTTCGCCGCATCTGCCGTGGATGCCCATCAAGTACGCCTCCTGATGGTCTGTCGGGAGATGGTGCGCGCATCGAGCCCGGAGAGCCCGCGCACGGCGACATACGCCTTTTCGCGGCCCGGCAGCGAGACACGACCCCGCAGGACCGCCTCCGGCTCCCGCTCGATGCGGTCGAGGAGCCGCCGGTAGATGCCCGCCATGGCGGCGACACAGGCCCCGCTGCGCCGGTCGAGCATCGGAAGGAGCCGGTATCCCTCGGCGAACAACGCACGCGCCCTGCGCACCTCGAAGTGCACGAGCCCGGCGAAATCGGACCCGGCGGGCGGCTCGGAGCCCGAGAAACCCGCGGAGCAGCCGAACTTGGCGAGATCGTCGGCCGGCAGGTAGGTGCGGCCGCCCTCCGCGTCCTCGCGAACGTCACGCAGGATGTTGGTCAGTTGGAGCGCGAGGCCGAGCGTGTCGGCATACTCCGGCGCGCGCTCGGCGTTGAGCGCCCCCCGCTCGGTGCCGAACACGCCGAGGGAGAGCCGCCCGATGGCCCCGGCCACGCACCGGCAGTAGACCTTGAGGTCCTCCCACGTCTCGTACGTCTCGCCCCGGACGTCCATCAGGACGCCGTCGATCAGTTCGTCGAGGCCGCCGAGCGGGACGGGGAAGTGCGCCGCGGCATGCGCGAGCGCGACCGCCACGGGGTCGGTGTCGTCCTCGTCCACCTGGCCCTCGCGGATGCGGACGAGCAGCGCCCTGGTCTCGTCGAGGCGCTCGGCCTTGACGTCCGGGGCGAGCGGGCCGTCGCCGATGTCGTCCACGCGCCGCGAGAGGGCGTAGAGGGCCGACATGGCGCGGCGCTTGGGCATCGGGAGCAGCCTGATGCCGTACGCGAAATTGCGTGCCTGCTGTCCGGTCACGGCCTCGCAGTAGCTGTATGCGGCGAGAACCGGCGCGGACACGTTCGGGCCTGACTCCACGGTCCGGCTCACCCCTCTCCTCGCAGAACCGCTCCCACCTCACGCAGCAAACGCGGCTTGGCGGGCTTCGGCGGTCCGGGAAGTACGTCGTATCCGGCGGCGGCGATCGCGTGGACCGCCGCCCTCCCCCCAGCCACGAAGCCCGCAAGCAGCACCTTCAGCCTGCCGTGGACGCTACCCACCAAGGGGGTTCCTTCATTCAGGAGGCAGCGGGCGCGTTCTGCTTCATATGCAACCAGCGCGCGCACCGATGCGCCTGCTGTCGGTGCGGCCAGATCCTGCTCCCGGACATGAAACCGCTTCATGTCCTGTGCGGGCAGGTAGATGCGGTCCCGCTCCAGGTCCTCGGCGACGTCCTGGAGGTGCTCGACGATCTGGAGGGCGGTGCACACCGCGTCCGAGCGGCGGATCCGCTCCGGGGTCGCGGTGCCGGTGATGCCGAGGACGAGCCGGCCCACGGGGTTCGCGGACAGCTCGCAGTAGGCGAGCAGGTCCTCGTACGTCTCGTAGCGCGCGACGACCTGGTCCTGGCGGTTGGCGGCGATCAGACCGAGAAAGGGCTCGGGCGTGAGGCCGCAGCGGCGCACGGTGGGCTGGAGCGCGCGCATCAGAGGGTGCCTCGGGGTCGAGTCGAAGACCCGGTGCAGGTCGGCCTCGAAGGCGTCCAGGAGGGCGAGCCGGTCGTCGGCGGCGTCGGGGTCCACACCGAGGTAGCGGGCGTCGGCGCCGCCGGGGGCCAGGTCGCCGTCGCCGATGTCGTCGACGAGGCGGGCGTAGCCGTACACGGCCATGAGGTCGTCGCGCCAGGCACGGGGCAGGAAGAAGGGCGCCACCGGGAAGTTCTCGTCCGCGGCCTTCGCGAGGACGGCGGATGCATCGCGTAGCTGGAGATCATCCGTAGCCATTGCCGTCACATCTCCCGTTCTACACTGCCGACCCAATACATCCTATTTCGGACACGCCGCCCGGCACTCCGCGAGGCGGACCGTGTCCTGAGCCGGGGCGCCGCGCGATATCGCCCCACTTGCCGCGAATCAGCACCGGTACAGCTTACGTTGTACAACGCAGCCTGCATCGTCGGGGTGTTCCGCGCATCACAACAACACACCGATTGGCGTCAATCTTCCCTGTACCGGGGGGACTTGAGTGGTCCGACGTGGCTGATGAGGCGGTCGAAGACTCAGGACGCACAAAGGCCCCGCCGGGTTGACTCCGGCGGGACCTTGTCTCATTCGGGTGTACGCGAGGGGGCTATTTGCCCGTGAACTTCTCGTACTCCTTTATGACCTCGTCGGTCGGCCCGTCCATGCGCAGCTCGCCGCGTTCCAGCCACAGGACGCGGTCACAGGTGTCACGGATGGACTTGTTGTTGTGGCTGACGAGGAAGACCGTGCCGGCCTCCTTGCGGAGCTCGCGGATGCGGGCCTCGGAGCGCTTCTGGAACTTGCGGTCACCGGTCGCGAGCGCCTCGTCGATCATCAGTACGTCGTGATCCTTGGCGGCCGCAATGGAAAAGCGCAGGCGGGCCGCCATGCCGGAGGAGTAGGTGCGCATCGGCAGGGTGATGAAGTCACCCTTCTCGTTGATGCCCGAGAAGTCGACGATCTCCTGGTAGCGGTCCCTGATCTGCTCGCGTGTCATGCCCATCGCGAGACCGCCGAGTATGACGTTGCGCTCGCCCGTCAGGTCGTTCATCAGGGCCGCGTTCACACCGAGCAGCGAGGGCTGGCCGTCGGTGTAGACCTTGCCCTTCTCGGCGGGGAGCAGCCCGGCGATGGCGCGCAGCAGCGTCGACTTGCCGGAGCCGTTGGAACCGATCAGACCGATGGCCTCGCCGCGGTAGGAGGTGAAGCTGACGCCGCGCACGGCGTGCACCTTGCGCACGCCCCGCTCCTCGCCGCGCTTGAGGATGCGGCTCAGTGCGGAGGTGGCGCTGCCCTTGCCCGTCTTCGCGCCGTTGACGCGGTAGACGATGTGCAGCTCGTCCGCGATCACGGTGGGGATGTGCGTCCGGTCGGGGTTCTTGTCGTTCTTGCCTTCGTCAGCCACGGCCGTAACGCTCCTCAGCCTTCCAGAAGTACACGAAGCCCACCACGCCGAACAGGACCGCCCAGCCGGCGGCGATGAACCACACGTGCTCCGGCAGGTAGCCCTTGCCGTAGTCGTCGATCATGGCGAAGCGGATCAGGTCCATGTAGACGGCGGCCGGGTTCCACTGGAGCACGTCCCCGACCCAGCTGGGCACGCTCTCCTTGGTCGCGAGCATCGCGGGGATGCTGAACATGACGCCCGACGCATACATCCAGGTCCGCATCACGAACGGCATGAGCTGTGCCAGGTCGGGCGTCTTGCTGCCCATCCGGGCGAAGATCAGCGCCAGGCCCATGTTGAACACGAACTGCAGGAGCAGCGCGGGCAGGACGAGGAACCAGGACAGGGCGGGGAAGATCCCGAACGCGCACATGATGATGACGAGCACGATCATCGAGAACAGCAGCTGCTGGAGCTGCTGGAGCGCGAAGGAGATCGGCAGCGAGGCGCGCGGGAAGTGCAGGGCCCTGACCAGGCCGAGGTTGCCGGAGATCGCCCGCACGCCCGCCATGACGGAGCTCTGCGTGAACGTGAAGACGAAGACACCGGTCACCAGGAACGGCACGTAGATGTGGTGCGGAATGCCCTCCCTCGCGCCGAGCAGCAGTCCGAAGATGAAGAAGTAGACCGCGGCGTTCAGGAGCGGCGTCGCCACCTGCCACAGCTGGCCCAGCTTGGCCTGGCTGTACTGGGCGGTCAGCTTCGCCTGCGAGAAAGCGAGGATGAAGTGGCGCCGTCCCCAGAGCTGGTGGACGTACTCGAAAAGTCCGGGCCGTGCGCCGCTGACGGTCAGACCGTACTTGGCGGCGAGATCGGCCCGGGAGAGCCCGTCATCGGGCGACGGTGTCGACGGGGACGCTGTCACCGTGACTCCGCCGTCATGCGTTGTCTCACTCACGAGTGGAAACTTTCGTCTTCAGATGCGCAGCCGGTCGGGCGTAGGCATGGACCAGGGACCGGGGTATGGCCCAGATGTTCTCAGAACCGAGCTTCTCAGATGACAGGAGGTCGGCCCAGTCGGGTCAGGCGCCACACCGTACGCCACTTCATCGGCCTGCGCGGTCCGCAGGGCGTCGTCCAGCCCTCCTTGAAACCGCCGAACCAGGCCTTGAGGGCGGGTCCCGACGGCTTCCTGGCCAGGGTCAGGAGCATCCACACGCCGAGGTAGACCGGGACCAGGAGCGCGGGCAGATTACGGCGGGCGAGCCACACCCGGTTGCGGGCGACCATCCGGTGGTAGACCGCGTGCCGCGAGGGGGCGGTCGTCGGGTGGAAGAGCACCATGTCGGCGCGGTAGTCGATCATCCAGCCCGCGTTCAGGGCACGCCAGGCGAGGTCGGTCTCCTCGTGGGCGTAGAAGAACTCGTCGGGCAGGCCGCCGACCTCGGCGATGACCTGCGTACGGACGGCGTTGGCGCCGCCGAGGAAGGTCGTCACGCGCGAGGAGCGCATCGGGTCGGCCGCGCGCAGGCGCGGGACGTGCCGGCGCTGGGTCTCCCCCGTGTCCGGGTCGGCGATGCGGAAGCTGATGATGCCCAGCTTCGGGTCGGCGGTGAAGGCCTCGCGGCACAGCTGGGCCGTGTCCGTGTTGGCGAGCAGGCCGTCGTCGTCCAGGAAGAGGAGGATGTCGACGTCGGTGCCGCCGGGGCCGAACGCCTCGATGCCGACGTTGCGGCCGCCGGGGATGCCCAGGTTCTCGGGCAGCTCGACGGTGCGCACGCCCTCGGGGACCTCGGGCACGGGGGCGCCGTTGCCGACGACCACCACCTCGACCGGGTCGCCGTCCTGCTTGGCGACCGAGTCGAGCAGGGCGCGCAGCTCCTGGGGCCGGTTGCCCATGGTGATGATGACCGCGCCGACCTTCGGGGGCCGGCTCCCCGCCGCACTCACTTGAGCCTGCTGGAGGCGAGGATGGACACGAGGTGAAGCAGCGTCTGGAGCATCGCGATACCGGCGAGTACGGCGACACCGAGCCGCGAGAAGAACAGGTCGCCCCGCACCTGGTCCACGATCGCGAGGACCAGGATCAGGAGGGACGCCTCGATGCCGAGCACGAGCCGGTGGAACTTCAGGGCGCCCGCCGCCCTGCGGGCCAGGGCCATGCCGGAGGAGCGCGGCTCGGAGGCCGACTCCTTGACCGGCGCGAGGCCCTGCTGGTGCCGGGCGACACCGACGAGGTCGGTCTCCGCCTTGATCAGGATGGCGCCCAGCGCGGCGAGCGTGCCCAGGAAGGCCCACAGCCAGTCGATGCGGCCCGAGCCCCACAGGTCGGCGGCGCGCAGGCCGAAGCCGACCAGGACCGCGGCGTCGCACAGGTAGGCGGCGACCCGGTCGAGGTAGACGCCCGCCATCGAGTACTGCTTGCGCCAGCGGGCGATCTCGCCGTCGACGCAGTCGAGCAGGAGATACAGCTGGACCATGATCACGCCGAGCACGGCGCCCGTGATCCCCGGCACCAGAAGCGCCGGGGCGGCAAGGGCGCCGGCCACGGTCATCAGATACGTGAGCTGGTTGGGCGTGATCCTGGTGTTCACCAGGTAGCGGTCGCAGCGCAGCGAGATCTCTCGCATGTACAGGCGTCCCGCCCAGTGCTCACCGCTGCGCCGGTCCTTCACCCCTATGGGGTGAACGACGGGGCGGAGTTCAGCTACCGATGGCCTTGGCATAGTCGGCGTATGCGTCCTTGATCTGGTCGGAATTCAGATTGAGGTGCTCGAGGATCGTGTAGCGCCCGGGGCGCGTCTGCGGGGCGTACTCCACGACCTGGACGAACTCGTCCACGGTGAAGCCGATCTCCTCCGGCGTCACGGGCAGACCGTGCCTGCGCAGCACCTCCACCATGTACGCGGACTCCTCGTGTGCTCCGCGCAGGAACATCGCGAAGGCCGCGCCCAGGCCGCACTGCTCGCCGTGGCTCGCCGCGCGCTTGGGGAAGAGGAGGTCGAAGGCGTGGTTGATCTCGTGGCAGGCACCGGACGCCGGGCGGGAGTCGCCCGACACGGACATCGCGATGCCGGTGAGGACCAGACCCTCGGCGAGGACCTGGAGGAAGCCGTCGTCGCCGACGCCGCCGGGGTGGCGCAGGACCGCCTCGCCCGCCTGGCGGGCCATGGCGGCCGCGAGGCCGTCGATGTCCTCGCCGCGCTCACGGGCGGCCAGCTCCCAGTCCGCGATCGCGGAGATGTTGGACAGGGCGTCACCGATGCCCGAGCGCACGAACCGTACGGGAGCCTCGCGGATCACGTCGAGGTCGATGACGACCGCGATGGGATTGGGCACTCCGTACGAGCCGCGGCCCGCGTCGTTGTCGAGCGTGGCGACCGGCGAGCACAGGCCGTCGTGCGACAGGTTCGTCGCGACGGCGACCAGCGGCGCGCCGACCCGCGCTGCGGCGAACTTGGCACAGTCGATGATCTTGCCGCCGCCGAGGCCGACGACCGCGTCGTAGCGGCCCTTCTTGATGGCGTCGGCGAGCTTGATGGCGTCGTCGAGCGTGCCGCCGCCCACCTCGAACCACTCGGCGGTGGGCAGCTGCGGTTCGAGCCGCTGGCGCAGGACCGCGCCGGAGCCGCCGCTGATGGCGACGGCGAGCTTGCCGGTTGACGAGCAGATCCGCTGGTCGGCCAGGACCCCGGCCAGGTCGTTGAGCGCCCCCGGCCGGATGTCCACGACGACCGGCGAGGGGATGAGCCTCGTCAGTACTGGCACGCGATCTCCCGGCCCTTGGCGAGGTCGTCGTGGTTGTCGATCTCGACCCACTTGACGTCGCCGATCGGCTCCACGTCGACCTTGAAGCCGCGGTTGACGAGCTCCTGGTAGCCGTCCTCGTAGTAGAGGTCGGGGTCGCGCTCGAAGGTGGTCTTCAGGGCGTCGGCCAGCTGCTCGGCGGCGTCGCCCTCGATGAGCGTGACACCGATGTACTCACCGGTGGCCGTCGCCGGGTCCATCAGCTTGGTGATCTTCTGGACGCCCTTCTCGGGGTCCACGATGACCTTCATCTCCTCGTCGGCGAGGTTCTTCACCGTGTCGAGGGCGAGGATGATCTTCTTGCCGTCGCCGCGGGCGGCGAGCAGCGTCTTCTCGACGGAGACCGGGTGCACGGTGTCGCCGTTGGCGAGGATCACCGTGTGCTTGATCGCGTCACGACCGCACCAGAGGGAGTAGGCGTTGTTCCACTCCTCGGCCTTGTCGTTGTCGATCAGCGTGAGCTTGAGGCCGTACTTCTCCTCGAGCGCCGCCTTGCGGTCGTAGACCGCCTCCTTGCGGTAGCCGACGATGATCGCCACCTCGGTGAGACCGATCTCCGCGAAGTTGCCGAGGGTCAGGTCGAGGATGGTGGTGTCACCGTCGACCGGCACCAGGGCCTTGGGAAGCGTGTCGGTGTAGGGGCGAAGACGCCGTCCGGCGCCGGCCGCCAGCACAAGGCCGATCATGCGGGTTCTCCTTCATCGTGTACGGCGGGTGCGCCGCGCTTGTGAGCGGTCACCCAGTAGCGGATGCTCTCGACGAGCACCACAAGTGCCACAGCTCCGGCGAGTGCCGTGAGCGCGACGGTGAAATCTGTGCCGGTGAGCAGAGCGGCGGCGACAGCGACCACCAGGGCCCTGCCTTCGTGTCCGACGATCGCCCGCACCAGCCAGTGCGGAGGGGCGCCGGCGTCGCCGCGGATGCGGTACACCGTGTCGTAGTGATGGTAGGCGACGGCGGACACCAGTCCGAAAGCCGCGGGCAGGGCTCCGTTCACGTCCGCCTTGGCGGCGAGCAGCAGGATCGTGCCGTACTCGGCGGCCCGGAAGAACGGCGGCACCAGCCAGTCGAGGGGGCCCTTGAGGGGGCGGGCGACGGCCAGACCCGAAGTGATGACGTAGATCACCGCGGCGACGACCACCCACGGGCTGCCGTAGGACGTGAGGCCCGCCACGCAGGCGAGCACCGCGCCGCCCGCGAAGGCGAGGGCGGGTGCGGGCACGGGCAGGCCGCCGGGCCGCAGTGCCGCGAAGGCGGAGGCGAGCGGGCCGGTGTCGGCGAGGTCCGCGAGTGCCTGTGCGGCGCGGTCGGTGCGGGTCGCCCTGCGGGTCAGCGAGCGCAGGACGCGGCCCGCCGTGGTGTAGCAGGCGGCGAGGCCGCAGCCGACGAGCAGCACGATCAGGGTGATGCGCGGGGTGGTCACCGCGGTGAGCACGGCGATCAGGGCCCAGCGTTCGCCGATCGGAAGGACGATCATGCGGCGCAGCCAGACCGTCCAGCCGACGCTGTCGAGCTTGTCCGAGAGGGCCGCGGTGGGGCTGGTGTTGGCGGTCGCGTCGTGATTCGCCTCGTTGAAGGAGAAGTCCACGACGTGCCGGGAGGTCTGCAGGACCATGGCGCCGAGCGCGAGCGCCCAGACGTCGTCGCCCGTGGCGTTGGCCGCGCCGAGCGCCAGGCCCGCGTAGTAGGCGTACTCCTTGGCGCGGTCGAAGGTCGCGTCGAGCCAGGCGCCGAGCGTCGAGTACTGCAG
>NZ_JBNNJZ010000166.1:0-15211 GCF_050270335.1 Streptomyces sp. NPDC059900 | reverse complement strand
GTGGATGACCGTCCTGGTCTGGCCGCTGATCGGTCTGATGGTGATGGCCGTGGGCTGGATCGAGGACTTCGCGGCCAAGCGGAGTCCGAGGCTGTGGCCGGACGGTTCGAAGCCGTCCACGCCCCGGCCGTCCGCGGGCAAGCCGCCCAAGGGCAGGCGGGCGGCTTCGAAGGGCGGCTCGCACCGGGGCTGACCCGTTGCCCGACCGCCTTTCAGTACCCGGCGGTGAAGCGGGTGCGGTGGTGCTTGGGGCGTTCGGCCTCGTCCAGGAGCGCCACCGCGAGGTCCTCCATGGAGAGGGCGGAGTTGCCGTCGGCGTCGACGATCAGCTCGTCGGCGCCGAGGCGGTAGCTGCCGGTGCGGACGCAGGGTTCGAGCAGGGCGGACGGGCTCAGGTACGCCCAGTCGACGTCGGTGCCGGTGGTGCGGACGGCGTCGAACTGGGCGTTGGACGCCAGGGCGATGTGCCGCCAGGCGGTGGGCACGTACGCGGGGTCGTCGACGGCCAGGACGCCGCCGCTGCCGGGCACGGTCAGGCTCCCGGCCCCGCCGACGATCAGCAGTCGTACGCCGGTCCTGTCCAGCCCCGCGAGCAACGCCCGGCTGATGGCGGCGTGTTCGGGCTCGCGGCCGGGGGCGGGTCTGGTGGCGTTCACCACGAGATCCTGGCCGATGCTCAACTCGGCCACCTGCTCCGGGACTCCGGCATCACCGGCGCGGTGCGTGGCGCCGGGGTGCAGTTCGCCGAAGCGGGCCGGGTCGCGGACGACCGCGGTGACGTCGTGGCCGCGGGTGAGGGCTTCGGTGACTACGCGGCTGCCGACGTTTCCGGCGGCTCCGAAGACGGTGATGCGCATGGGTCTGCTCCTTGGTTCGCGGTTACGGTTCGCGGTTACGGGGGTGTAGGCGGGGCGTGACTACGAGAGCTTCCGGACCGGTGCCGTACGACGGCCCTGCCCGACCAGCACACTGGCGACGACGAGCAGGAGCCCGCCCACCTGCCAGGGGGTGAGGGTCTGCCCCAGGAGGAGCAGTCCGGCGAGGGTGGCGACGACGGGGTTGGTCAGCCCGAGGAACGCCACGGAGGAGGCGGGGAGCCGCTCGATGCCGCGGAACCAGAGGGCGTAGGCGACGGCGGTGCCGATGATGCCGAGGTAGGCGTATCCGGCGAGGTTGGCCCCGGTGAAGTGGTCCGGGACACCTTCGAAGGCAAGCGCGATGGGGGCAAGCACCAGCCCGCCCGCGGTGAGTTGCCACCCGGTGAGGGCGAGCAGCGAGACACCTTCGGGCCGTCCCCAGCGCTTGCTGAGTACGACGGCGAGGGCCATCAGGGTCGTGGCGACCAGCATGGCCGCGATGCCCGCGAGGTCGAAGGAGGCGCTGCCGCGCAGGACGAGCAGCGCGACGCCGACGACGCCGACGAGCCCGGCGATCAACGTACGACGGGTGGGCCGCACCTTCAGCACACCCACCCCGAAACCGGCGACGAGCAGGGGCATGACGGCGCTGATGGTCGAGGCGACGCCGCCGGGCAGGTGATAGGCCCCGAAGAACAGGAGCGGGAAGAACGCCCCGAAGTTGAGCAGTCCGAGCACCCCCGCCTTCCACCACCAGTCACCGCTGGGCAGCCGCCGGGTGAGGGCGAGCAGGATGAGCCCGGCGGGCAGCGCGCGCAGGGCCGCGGCGAGCAGGGGGCGGTCCGGGGGCAGGAGTTCGGTGGTGGTGACGTAGGTGGTGCCCCAGGTGGCGGGGCCGATGGCGGCGAGGCCTGCGGCGGCGAGGGCGGTCGTTCGCGGGGCGGTGCGGGTGGCGGGCGCGGGGTGTGTGGCGGTGGTGGTGTTTACCCGCTGGTGGCTGCGGACGGACATGGTGGTTCCCCCTCGGCTCAACTCTGCTCAACGCTGTTATTCTCAACGTTGAGATAAATATGACCCTCGGGTCTGCGAACGTCAAGTATCTCAACGTTGAGAGATTGAGTGAGGGGAAGGCCATGACAGACCCCGAGGTGCCGGAGCCGACGGCGTCGACCGCATCCACGGAGACCGACGCGATCGACGAACTGCGCGCGCAGTGGCACCGGGAGCGCCCGGACATCGGCGCGGCGAGTCTGGACGCGATGGCCCTGGTGGGCCGCATCAAACGGGCGGACCACCTGCTGAGCAAGGGGATGAAGCCGGTCTTCGCGGAACACGGCCTGGAGTTCCCGGAGTTCGACGTCCTCGCCACGCTGCGCCGCGTGGGCGCCCCGCACGAACTGACGGCGGGCGGCCTCCTGAAGACGGCCATGGTCACGTCGGGCGCCATCACCAACCGCCTCGACAAGCTGGAACGCAAGGGCTACATCGAACGCCACCCGGACCCGACCGACCGCCGGGCCATCCGGGTCCGCCTCACGGAGGCGGGCCGCGACCTGGTCGACCGAGCGGTAGTGGACCACGTGGCCAACGAGGAACGCATGCTGACGGCACTGTCGGCGGAGGACCGGGTGGCGTTGGACGGGGCGCTGCGGAGGTTGCTTGTGTCGCTGGGGGATACGCATCTGGGGTGATCCCGGGTTCTCTCCGGGGCTATCGGCACCTGCGTCAATGGGCGGGCTTCTCGCCGAGGGGTCTCGTTGCTGCGCCGCTTTGACGGTGCCGCTGTACTCCCGCCGAAGAAGTCCCGTCTCTCGTAGCCGAGGGGGGTTGGACGTGAGGTCACCGGCCCCTCGCCTATAGCTAGGTTCGCTCCACGTGACCCTCCCCTCACCAGGAGTTGACCTTGAATCGCCGACCCACCTTGCTTGCATCGACCGCTCTGACTGTTGCCGCGCTCCTGTCGATCTCCGCTTGCGGAGGAAGCGATGGCGGCAGCGCCAAGGGCGGCGAGAAGATCGCGGGGGCCGGGTCGGGCAGCGAGCAGAGAGAGTCACCGTCGCCGACACCGCCCGACGACGGGATCGAGCGGCCGGAGATCAAGCTGCCGAAGGGCGTGCGGAACGTCTTCGAGGGCGGCAGGACCGGCGACGCGAAGAAGGACGCGATCCTTGCGGACAACGAGCGGCGGATCGCCTCGATCGACGAGGCGATCACGGTCGACGCCAAGGAGCATCCGGCGCTGAAGTTCTACTCCTCGGGCGAGGCGTTGTTGTCGGCGGCGGAGTATGTGCAGGGCTTCTACGAGGACGGCAGGAGTTTCGTGGGGACCACTCGGTACTTCGACCGAGAGGTCACGTTCCTCAAGTCGGGTGCTGCGGCGGTGACGTACTGCGTGGATGAGACGAAGGCGTATCCCAAGGACCGGAAGACCGGCAAGGTGGATAGGTCGATCCCCGCATCCAGCGACGACTACGCCTTCTACAACACGAGGGTGAAGAAGAACGCCAAGGGCATCTGGCAGACGGAGTCCGTCACCAGCACGACGGGGGCCAAGCAGTGCCTGTGAGCTGCCGTGTCATCGCCTGGCGGTTGCTGGCTCCCGCCGTGGCGTTGTCGATGGCGGCAGTACCCGGCATGGCGCAGGCGACCGGCAAGAACGGCAAGGTCAAAGCTCGCGAAGGGGCATCCCAGGTGAGCAGACAGGGACAGAACCTCGGCGTTCAGACGAAGATTCAGACGACGGTCGAGGGCAGCCCGAAATCCGCGAAGAGCGGCTCGCTCACACCCGCCAACAGCAACTGGGACCCACCAGCCTGCTGGTACGAGCCCGCCTACTCTCCGAAGCAGATCCAGGCGGCCGTCAAGGCGATCCGGAAGGTGAAGGTATTCGGAGTCGGTGACCTCGTGGGCGGCGCGTTCGACGCGTACTTCAAGGACGGCAACCCCTACAAGGACTACAACCTCGACAAGCAGGGCGAGGGGCTGTTCTGGGCAGCGGCCGTCGATGAAAAGCGCAAAGACGCCCCGGACGCAAAGGCCTGCGACAAGCTGCCCTTCTGGGTGCCCAATGGCGCCACCCCCAAGGAACCGCTGGCGGTCTCACCCAAGATCCTCGCCGAGTACGCCTACGACGAACTCCCCGTGCCCGGTACCGAGATCACGATGGCCCCCGAGGGAACGACGAAGGTCAATCTCCCGACCTGGGTCTGGCTGGACAAGGCGAAGTTCAAGAAGGTGTCCGTCACCGCGAGCATCCCGGGCTCGGGGCTTTCCGCGACGGCGACCGCTGAGCCCGTGTCTCTCTCCGTCGACCCCGGCACGCAGGACGCCGAGACGTACCCCGCTTCGGGGCAGTGCCCCATCGAGGGCGGCAAGATCGGCGCCCCCCGAGCCAAGGGCACCCCTGCGGACACGCTCCCGCCGTGCGGCGTGCAGTACCTGCGGTCCTCCGGCGACGGCTCGTACAACCTCCGGTCGACCCTCACCTGGAGGATCACCTGGACCAGCACCACCGGCGAGGGCGGCGATCTGCCTGACGGCGAGTTCGGCGCGGAGCAGCGGGTCGCGGCGGAGGAGATCCAGTCCGTCAACCGCTGAGCGCCTCCGCTTCTGCCAGTAGGGCTCGGGCGTGGGGGCCTCAGCGCGGAGTGGCCTTGAGGGTGCGTATGAGGGCGTGGAGGCGGTCAGGGGTTGTGGATCCGCTCACGCCCCCTGCGCAAGGGCCCCTCACCGCCCGCCCCGCCCCCACGTGAGAGCAACGTTCCCCGGCGGTCACCGCGTGCCACAGGGACGAAACCCGGTCTCCCTACCTTCGGGTCATCAGCCGCCAGCCGTGGAGATGAGGCCTGTCATGTGGATCCAGCGGTGGGACCCGGAGGACGAGAGGTTCTGGAAGGAGGAGGGCGGCGAGCGCGTCGCCCGGCGGAACCTGGTGTTCTCGATCCTCTCCGAGCACATCGGGTTCTCGATCTGGACCCTGTGGTCCGTGATGGTCCTGTTCATGGGGCCCGAGTACGGGATCGATCCCGCCGGGAAGTTCTTCCTCGTGTCGATGGCGACGCTGGTGGGGGCCGTCGCCCGCGTCCCCTACACCTTCGCCGTCGCCCGCTTCGGCGGGCGGAACTGGACGATCATCGCGGCCGGCGCGCTCCTCCTGCCGACCGTCGCGGCCTTCGTCGTCATGGAGCCGGGTACCTCGTACACCACCTTCATGCTGTGCGCCCTGCTCACCGGCGTCGGCGGCGGGAACTTCGCTTCCTCCATGACCAACATCAATTCCTTTTTCCCGCTGAGGAAGAAGGGGTGGGCGCTCGGGCTCAACGCGGGAGGCGGCAACATCGGCGTGCCCGTCGTGCAGCTCGCCGGGCTCGCGGTCATCGGGGCCGGGGGAGGGCCGCGGGTGCTGCTCGGGATCTACATCCCGCTTGTCTTCGTCTCCGCGCTCTGCGCCGCCCTCTTCATGGACAACCTCGCCACCGTGAAGAACGACACCGGCGCGGCGAAAGAGGCCGTACGGGACGCGCACACCTGGATCATGGCCCTGCTGTACGTGGGGACCTTCGGCTCCTTCATCGGGTACAGCTTCGCCTTCGGACTCGTCCTGCAGACCCAGTTCGGGCGTACCCCGCTCCAGGCCGCCGCCGTCACCTTCATCGGGCCGCTGCTCGGCTCGCTGATCCGGCCCGTCGGCGGGCGGCTCGCCGACCGGTTCGGCGGGGCCCGCATCACGCTGTGGAACTTCGTCGGCATGGGCGCGGCCACCGCCGTCGTCGTCATCGCCTCCATGCGTGAATCGCTCGCCCTCTTCGTCGCCGCCTTCGTCGTGCTCTTCGTGCTCACGGGCCTCGGCAATGGGTCGACGTACAAGATGATTCCCGGCATCTTCCAGGCCAAGGCCCTTCAGAAGGGACTCGACGGGGAAGCCGCCGCGGCATACGGGCGGCGGCTCTCCGGGGCCTCCATGGGGCTCATCGGCGCCGTCGGCGCGCTCGGCGGGCTCGGGATCAACCTCGCCTTCCGGCAGTCCTTCCAGGCGGTTGGGTCCGGGACCGGCGCGTTCGTCGCCTTCCTTGCCTTCTACGCCGTGTGCTTCTGCGTCACGTGGGCCGTATACCTTCGCCGCGCGACGCCGACAGGGACGCCGGACTCCGGCCTGACCCCGGACGCGGAGACAAAGCCCCAGCTCACGTACGCGCAGGTCTGACGGACGGGTGGTCGTAGCCTGGTGTAACACGCACGACATCGTGATGATCCGGGGTT
Source organism: Streptomyces sp. NPDC059900 (assembly GCF_050270335.1). Lineage (NCBI taxonomy): Bacteria > Bacillati > Actinomycetota > Actinomycetes > Kitasatosporales > Streptomycetaceae > Streptomyces > Streptomyces sp. NPDC059900. The sequence goes on along the minus strand of NZ_JBNNJZ010000166.1, from coordinate 9,095 downwards.
GTCACGGGCCGTTGGCAGGCTCGTGAGACCCCGGACCATCCATCACGCAGTACTAGCGGGACGAGAGCAGCTGCCATGCACGGGACCCCTCAGAACGACCAGGACGGACGCGGAAACGCGCCGCTCGCCGGATTCACCGTCGGCGTCACCGCCGCCCGGCGCGCCGACGAGCTCGGCGCGCTGCTCCAGCGGCGCGGCGCCACCGTCCTGCACGCGCCCGCACTGCGGATCGTCCCGCTCGCCGACGACAGCGAACTGCTCTCCGCGACCAAGGAATTGATCGACCACGCGCCCGACGTGGTGATCGCCACCACCGCGATCGGGTTCCGCGGCTGGGTCGAGGCCGCCGACGGATGGGGCTTCGGCGAGGCGCTCGTGGAATGTCTGCGGGGCGTCGAGCTGCTCGCCCGCGGGCCCAAGGTCAAGGGCGCCATCCGTGCCGCCGGGCTCACGGAGGAGTGGTCGCCCTCGTCGGAGTCCATGGCGGAGGTGCTCGACCGGCTGCTCGCGCAGGGCGTCGACGGCAAGCGCATCGCGCTCCAGCTGCACGGCGAACCGCTGCCGGGCTTCGTCGAGTCGCTGCGCGCCGGGGGAGCGGAGGTCGTCGGCGTGCCCGTCTACCGGTGGATGCCGCCCGAGGACCTCGGTCCCGTCGACCGGCTCCTGGACGCCACCGTCGCCCGCGCCGTCGACGCGCTGACCTTCACCAGCGCGCCCGCCGCGGCGTCCCTCCTGGCCCGCGCCGAGGAGCGCGGCATGACCGCCGAGCTGTTCGCCGCGCTCGAGCACGACGTGCTCTCGGCCTGCGTGGGCCCGGTCACCGCGCTGCCGCTCCAGGACCGCGGCATCGAGACGGTGCAGCCCGAACGCTTCCGGCTCGGCCCTCTCGTACAGATCCTGTGCCACGAACTCCCCGCCCGCGCGCGTACGTTGCCCGTCGCGGGGCACCGCGTCGAGATCCGCGGCCACGCGGTCCTGGTCGACGACGAGCTGCGGCCCGTACCGCCCGCCGGAATGTCGCTGCTGCGGGCGCTCGCGCGGCGCCCCGGCTGGGTGGTGTCCCGCGCCGAACTCCTGCGCGCGCTGCCCGGCGCCGGGCGCGACGAGCACGCCGTGGAGACCGCGATGGCCAGGCTGCGTACGGCACTCGGTGCGCCGAAGCTCGTCCAGACGGTGGTCAAGCGGGGCTACCGGCTCGCGCTCGACCCGGCCGCCGGGTCCGCCGCCGGGTCCAAGTACGCCGACTGACCGGCCCCGCCGTCCCGCCGGTCCCGGCCCCACAGCACCAGGGCCCGCGCGAGCAGCCCGATCGCCACGGTGGAGAGCACGGCCCGTACGGCGTTCCAGGCCAGCCACACGTCCTCGAACTTCTCGCGCACGGCGGCCGGATCGGCGATCTTCGCCGGGTCGCCGGCGTCCGCGAGTTCGTCGTTCAGCGGCACGTTCACGACCGACGTGATCGCGAAGGCCAGGAGATAGACGACGAGCGCCGCCAGGACCCACCGGAACGAGTCCGTGCCGCGCAGCTGCCACGCGGAGAGCGCCGTGAAGATCAGCGCGCCGAAGAAACTCGCGAAGAACACCGGGTTGTTGAAGGCGTCGTTCGTGTTCTGCATGACCTCGATGAAGACGCGGTCCCCGCTGCGCCCGAGGCCGGGCATCACGCCGCAGGAGAAGATGTAGAAGGTCCCGGCGATCAGGCCCATGGTCACGACGGCCGCCCCCAGAACGGCCCCCGCGCTGCCCTGCCCCCGCCGGTTCGTCACTCGGTTGTCTCTCATGGGACCGAGTCAACCGGCCGGACGGCCGCCCGCCCATGGCTCCGAAGCGCACGTCCATAAGCGGGCGTCTCGCCCCGCTCGCGGTGGCAGGGGTTCCGCGCCCGCCCGAGGCGAGGCACTGTAAGGGGGAGCACTCACCGGTATCCCCACAAGGCGGTGACACGCGCATGGCACTGGGCATGGACCCGGCCACGTACGAGCTGCGATTCGACTCCGGGCGGAGCTGTCTGGACCTCGTGGCGACAAACCACCCCGCAGAACGGCTCGACACCGTGGACCGGCTGCGTGCCTGGCTCGCGGGTGCCGGGCTCATCCCGGATCGCACGGCCCTGCCCGGAGCGGGGTCTCTCTGGCTGGCCGCCTTCCGCGAACTGCGCTCCAACGTCAGCCAGTTGGTGCTCGCGGAGCTCGAAGGGCGGTACGCGGAGGCAGCGTTGGCCCGGATCAACGCCCTCGCCGCGACCCCGCCGCCCGCCCCGCTCGCCGTCCGGCACCCCGACGGCAGCCTGGTCCGCGCCCTGGACGGCGACCCCGGCTGCGCGGCCCTGCTCGCGGCCGTAGCCCGCGATGCCGTGGACCTGCTCACCGACCCCGCCGCGCGCGCCCTCCTGCGCCAGTGCGAGGGCGACAACTGCCCCATCGTGTACCTGGACACGTCACGCGGGCGCCGCCGCCGCTGGTGCTCCAGCGAGGTCTGCGGCAACCGGGAGCGCGTGGCCAGACACCGGCGGAGGGCAGCACTCGCGCGCGCCTGACGCACCGTCGGTGAACACGTCGCGGAAAACTCCTGTGATCTCCGTTGAACACAACTCCGGCCGCCTACGTAAGTCCAGGGTGAACAGCCGACAGGGCGAAGCCCGAAGAAGAGCGGACACCGGAGGCAAGCGTGCGCAAGGATTCCGCCGTGGCCGATGAGCGCCCGCAGGAACGCCCGCACCGACATCGCCTGGTGCCCCGACGCAACGGGCCCGACGAGGAACTGATGCGCGCCCTCTACCGCGAGCACGCGGGTCCGCTTCTGGCCTATGTGCTCCGCCTTGTGGCGGGAGACCGGCAGCGCGCCGAAGATGTCGTACAGGAAACGCTCATCCGTGCCTGGAAGAACGCCGGTCAGCTCAATCGTGCGACCGGTTCGGTACGCCCCTGGCTGGTGACGGTCGCCCGGCGCATCGTCATCGACGGCCACCGCAGCCGGCAGGCCCGGCCGCAGGAGGTCGACCCGTCGCCGCTGGAGGTCATCCCCGCGGAGGACGAGATCGATAAGGCGCTGTGGCTGATGACACTCTCGGACGCGCTCGAGGACCTGACTCCCGCCCACCGGGAGGTACTTGTCGAGACCTACTTCAAAGGGCGTACGGTCAATGAGGCGGCCGAGACGCTGGGTATACCCAGCGGGACGGTGCGTTCGCGGGTCTTCTACGCGCTTCGCTCGATGAAGCTGGCGCTCGAGGAGCGGGGGGTGACGGCATGAACGAGTCCTACGGACATGACGCGCGGGGCCATGCGGAGGCGGGCGACGTGCACGAGACCGTCGGCGCCTACGCTCTGGGCATCCTGGACGACGCGGAGGCGACGGCCTTCGAGGCACATCTGGCGGGCTGCGAGTTCTGCGCGCACCAGCTGGAGGAGTTCTCGGGCATGGAGCCGATGCTGGCCGCGCTCGCGGACTTTCCCGGACCGCGCGGCGTACCGGCGATCGGCGAACAGCTCGCCGCCCGGCCGAGCCCGCGTCTCGCGGACCGCCTGGTGGACGAGGTGTCGGTCAAGCGGCAGCAGAAGCGCAGGCGCGGCATGTATCTGGTGGCCGCCGCGGCGGCACTGATCATCGGCGGGCCGCTTGCGGTCCTCGCGGTGAGCGACGACGGCGGTACGACGGACGTGGCGGGCGAGCCGCACCCCACGAGCCCCGCCGAGGACGCCTTCTTCAACCACATGACCGACAAGACCGAGGCCACGGACCCGAAGACCAAGGTCAGCGCCACGGTCGGCACGGAGGACAAGCCCTGGGGCACGCACGCGGTCCTCGAGCTGAAGAACGTGAAGGGCCCGCTCAAGTGCTCCCTCGTCGCGGTCGGCAAGAACGGCGAGAAGGAGACGGTGACCACCTGGTCGGTCCCGAAGTGGGGCTACGGCATCAAGGACAGCCCGAACAAGTGGTCGCGCAGCCCGCTGTACGTCCACGGGGGCGCCGCGATGGACCGCAAGGAAATCGACCACTTCGAGGTGACCACCTTCGACGGCGACCGCCTGGTCGAGGTCGACGCGTAGCCGGTGCGGGGCCGGCGCGGAGTCGGCACGTGGTCGGCGCGCAGGAGAAGTGCACACAGGGGCCCCCTTTCGCGTACGGTAGACGGCTGCTCACTAGGGCAGCTGCACGTCCGGAAAGGGGCCTCGGTGGCCGACGTACGCGACCGCGAGATCAGCGTCGAACAAGAACATCTCGACCAGGTCTACCGGCGTCTCGAGGAGAAGATCCACGAGGCCGAGTTCCTGATGACCGACGCGGCCAAGCGCTCCCAGGTCGGCACGCCGGGCGCGCTCGCCGAGCGGGACGCCCAGGTGTTCCGTGCGGGGGTGCATCTCAACCGGCTCAACAACGAGTTCGAGGACTTCCTCTTCGGGCGGATCGACCTGCTTCTCGGCAAGGACGGCAAGAAGGGCCCGGACGGCGCGTACACGTCGGTGGAGCCCGCGGAGGACGCCGTCAGCGAGGACGAGACCGGTCGGCACGCCGAGATCGCCGAGACCCTGCACATCGGCCGCATCGGTGTCCTGGACGCGGACTACTCCCCGCTCGTCATCGACTGGCGCGCCCCGGCCGCGGCGCCCTTCTACCGCTCGACGCCGGTTGACCCGGGCCGTGTCGTACGACGCCGGGTCATCCGCTCCAAGGGCCGCAGGGTCCTCGGCGTCGAGGACGACCTGATGCGTCCCGAGCTCAAGGCGACCCTGGACGGCGAGAGCCTGCCGGTCATCGGCGACGGCGCCCTGATGGCGGCGCTCGGCCAGGCCCGCAGCCACACGATGCGCGACATCGTTGCCTCGATCCAGGCCGAGCAGGACATGGTGATCCGCGCTCCCGCCGCCTCGGTGACGTACGTGGAGGGCGGCCCCGGCACCGGCAAGACCGCCGTGGCGCTGCACCGCGCCGCCTACCTGCTCTACCAGGACCGCCGCCGGTACGCGGGCGGCATCCTCATCGTCTCGCCGACCCCGCTGCTCGTGGCGTACACCGAGGGCGTGCTGCCCTCGCTCGGCGAGGAGGGGCAGGTCGCTATCCGCGCGGTGGGCTCGCTCTCCGACGAGGCCGCGGGGGAGGGGGCCACGGTCTACGACTCGCCCGCGGTGGCGCGGGTCAAGGGTTCCTCGCGGATGCTGCACGTGCTGCGGAAGGCGGCGCGGGGGGCGCTTGAGGGGGGCACGGGCGGCGCGCCCGCGAAGGCCGCCCCGCAGGACGGCCAGCTCGCGTTCGGCGATGACGACGATGACCTCGCAGCCGAAGGGGCCAAGGTCCCCGCGGAGACGCCCACGCGCCTGCGCGTCGTCGCCTTCGGCCGCCGCCTGGAGCTGGAGGCCGACGCCCTGGGCCGTATCCGCCGCAACGCGCTCAGCGGCACGGCGCCCGTCAACCTGCTGCGCCCGCGCGCCCGCAAGCTCATCCTGGACGCCCTGTGGTCGCAGTCCGGCGCCGCGGGCCGGCACAGCGACCCGGAGCTGGCCGCCGAGCTGCGTTCGTCCTTCGACGAGGACATCACCTCCGAGGACGACTTCATCCGCTTCCTCGACGCCTGGTGGCCCGAACTCACCCCGCGCGCCGTGCTCCGCGCCATGGGCGACGAGCGGCGCCTCGGCCGCTGGGCCCGCCGTGTCCTGAACCCCGGCGAGGTCCGCAAGGTCGCCCGCTCCCTCAAGCGCGACGCGCTGTCCGTGCACGACGTGGCGCTCCTCGACGAGCTCCAGTCGATCCTCGGTACGCCGCACAGGCCCCGCAAGAAGAAGGACCTGGACCCCCTCGACCTGCTCACCGGCCTCGACGAACTGATGCCGCAGCGCGAGGAGTCCCAGCGCGAACGCGCCGAGCGCCTTGCCGCCGAGCGCACCGAGTACGCGCACGTCATCGTCGACGAGGCGCAGGACCTGACCCCCATGCAGTGGCGCATGGTCGGCCGCAGGGGCCGGCACGCCACGTGGACGGTCGTCGGCGACCCGGCCCAGTCCTCCTGGTCCGACCCGGACGAGGCCGCCGCCGCCCGTGACGAGGCCCTGGGCAGCCGCCCGCGCCGCCGCTTCACCCTCACCGTCAACTACCGCAACCCCGCCGAGATCGCGGACCTCGCGGCCAAGGTGCTCGCGCTCGCTATGCCCGGCGCCGAGTCACCGTCGGCCGTCCGGTCCACCGGGGTGAAGCCCCGCTTCGCCGTCGTACGGGACAGGGACCTCGGCGCGTCGGTGCGCGAGGAGGCGGCGCGGCTGCTCGACCAGGTGGACGGCACCATCGGCGTGGTCGTGGCGATGAACCGCCGCGAGCAGGCGGCGCGCTGGCTGGAGGAGCTCGGTGACCGGGTCGTGGCGCTCGGCTCCCTGGAGGCCAAGGGACTTGAGTACGACGCCACGGTCGTCGTCTCTCCGGCGGAGATCGCGGACGAGTCACCGGCGGGCCTGCGCGTCCTGTACGTGGCCCTGACCAGGGCGACACAGCAGCTCACGGTGCTCTCGGGCGAGCGCGACGAGCCGGACGCGGACGGAGTGCCGGACCTGCTCCGCGAATGACTTCACGGACTTGTCGTGACGGGAATTGCCTTACGGGGATCGTTTGTTACCGTTGATGTGGCACCGGCCCGATCCAAGCCCCCGGGCCCAACCTTCGTCGCTACGAGCGACCACTTGCCGCGAGGCGAGCATGGCGGGTCGGTGTCATAAGCACAGGGAGAGGCCCTCGTCACCACGTGACGGGGGCCTCTTTCGGGTTTCAACCACCGGTTTCCGTTTGCCCCTACCGGCATGCCGCAACTTCTCGTATGGTGGAAACTAGTTTCCGAAAAGCTGGTGAACGAAAAGTTCGCAATCCGAGGCAGCTACCACGTACTGAGCGGTAGGTGCGACGATCGGACGGCAAGAGCAACACGGTGAAAGCAGAGGAAGTCGGCCATGGCAACGGCGCCCAGCGTCTCCTACTCGAACACGGTCCGGTTGGAGGTGCCCGCGAGCGGCACCGCGGTCTCCCAGATCACCACGGCCGTCGAGTCCCACGGAGGCTCGGTGACCGGCCTCGACGTCACGGCTTCCGGCCATGAGGCACTGAGGATCGACGTCACGATCGCGGCGACCTCCACGACGCACGGCGACGAGATCGTCGCCCAGCTGCGCACCATCGAGGGCGTCACCGTCGGCAAGGTCTCCGACCGTACGTTCCTGATGCACCTCGGCGGCAAGATCGAGATGGCGGCCAAGCACCCCATCCGCAACCGTGACGACCTCTCCATGATCTACACCCCGGGCGTGGCCCGCGTGTGCATGGCGATCGCCGAGAACCCCGAGGACGCGCGCCGCCTCACCATCAAGCGCAACACGGTTGCGGTCGTAACGGACGGCTCCGCGGTGCTCGGCCTCGGCAACATCGGCCCGAAGGCCGCCATGCCGGTCATGGAGGGCAAGGCGGCCCTCTTCAAGCGCTTCGCCGACATCGACGCGTGGCCGCTGTGCCTGGACACCCAGGACACCGACGCGATCGTCGAGATCGTCAAGGCGATCGCCCCCGGCTTCGCCGGCATCAACCTCGAGGACATCTCGGCGCCGCGCTGCTTCGAGATCGAGGCACGCTTGCGCGAGGCCCTGGACATCCCCGTCTTCCACGACGACCAGCACGGCACCGCGATCGTCGTGCTCGCCGCGCTGACCAACGCACTTCGCGTGGTGGGCAAGGGAGTCGGCGACGTACGGGTCGTCATGTCCGGCGCGGGCGCGGCCGGTACGGCCATCCTCAAGCTGCTCATCGCGGCGGGCGTCAAGCACGCCGTCGTGGCCGACATCCACGGCGTCGTGCACGCCGACCGCGAGGACCTCGTGGACGCGGCGCCCGACTCGCCGCTGCGCTGGATCGCCGACAACACCAACCCCGAGGGCGCCCGCGGCACCCTCAAGGAAGCGGTCGTCGGCGCCGACGTCTTCATCGGCGTCTCGGCCCCGAACGTCCTGGGCGCCGACGACGTCGCGGCCATGGCGGAGGGTGCCATCGTGTTCGCGCTCGCGAACCCCGACCCCGAGGTCGACCCCGCGATCGCCCGCCAGACGGCGGCGGTCGTGGCCACGGGCCGCTCGGACTTCCCGAACCAGATCAACAACGTCCTGGTCTTCCCCGGCGTCTTCCGCGGCCTGCTCGACGCCCAGTCGCGCACCGTCAACACGGAGATGATGCTGGCGGCGGCAGGCGCCCTCGCGGACGTCGTCGCCGAGGACGAGCTCAACCCGAACTACATCATCCCCAGCGTCTTCAACGACAAGGTCGCGGGCGCGGTCGCCGATGCGGTGCGCAACGCGGCGAAGGCCGCCGGGGTGACTGTGACAGCCGCCACGGCCCAGTAGTACGGCGCGTCGCGGAACGCAGGGCCCGCAAAGGCCCTCTAGGGTGGCGTGGAAGCGCGCCCCCGACTGCCACCTTCCAGGGGGCGGTGAAGCCTTTCGTGGGATCTCCCAGAGGTCCCGCGGGATCTCCAAGGGGTCCCGGATTGGCTTTCCCGCCGCAGGTGGGGGCAGGATGCCTTTCTGGGCGCGAGGGTCCGGACGACGGACCCGGGTCCGGGGCCTGACCGAGGACCCTGGCAGCATCGGCTTCGCTGTGCCCATCATGCGGCTCCGCCGCGTGGCACGCCTCAACGGCAAGAAGAACACGGGAGTACAAACATGAACCGCAGTGAGCTGGTGGCCGCGCTGGCCGACCGCGCCGAGGTGACCCGCAAGGACGCCGACGCCGTGCTGGCCGCGTTCGCCGAGACCGTCGGCGAGATCGTTGCCAAGGGCGACGAGAAGGTCACCATCCCCGGCTTCCTGACCTTCGAGCGCACCCACCGTGCCGCTCGCACCGCCCGGAACCCGCAGACCGGCGAGCCGATCAACATCCCGGCCGGCTACAGCGTCAAGGTTTCGGCGGGCTCCAAGCTCAAGGAAGCCGCCAAGGGCAAGTAGCCTCAAGCAGCAAGCAGAAGGGGCCGGCACCCACTGGGTGTGCGCCCCGTAGATGGGGGTGAACGGCTTCTTCCGCGACGGGACCGGCCGGGGAACTCCCCCATCGGGCCCGACACAACCCGGATTTACATT
>NZ_JBNNJZ010000165.1:0-15223 GCF_050270335.1 Streptomyces sp. NPDC059900 | reverse complement strand
TCGAGAAGGGGGAGCCGGAGGAGGCCCTTGCCCCCGATTTCAACGTGGCCCCCACCAAGGAGGTCTACGCGGTCCTGGACCGTCCGTTGAAAGACGCCGACACTGTTTCAAATAGTTCCTCCGTCACGGGCCGCCCGGTTCGCCAGCTGCGCACGCTCAAGTGGGGCCTTGTCCCGTCCTGGTCGAAGACGCCCGAGGGCGGCGCCCGGATGATCAACGCCCGCGCGGAGACCGTCCACGAGAAGCCCTCGTACCGCCGGGCCTTCACGTCGCGCCGCTGCGTCATCCCGGCCGACGGCTACTACGAGTGGGTCACCGGCACGAGCGAGCGGGAGCTGGAGGTCGAGGGCAAGAAGAAGCGCCCCCGCAAGCAGCCGTACTTCGTGACGCCCGCCGACGGCTCGGTCTTCGCGATGGCGGGCCTGTACGAGTTCTGGCGCGACAAGACGCTGCCGGACGAGCACCCCCTCGCCTGGTGGGTGACGTGCACGGTGATCACCACGGAGGCGGAGACCGCGCCCCTGGCGGTCGCCCCGGAGGAAGGCCCGCGCTCGCTGCACGACATCCACCCGCGAATGCCCCTCATGCTGACGCCGGACCGCTGGGACGCCTGGCTCGACCCCTCGCGCACGGACCCCGAGGACCTGCGCACCCTCCTGGAGCCGCCGCCGCACGGCCTGATGCGGGCCTTCCCGGTGTCGACGGCGGTCAGCAACGTACGCAACAACGGCCCGGAGCTGCTGAAGGAGCTGGACGGCCCCGAAGAGGGCACACTCTTCTGACGTGACCAAGAGCGAGAGCGGGACCGCGAGCGGTACCAAGAGCGAGATCGTCGAGACCGACGCCGGTGAGGCGCGCATCACCTGGCACCCCGCCCCGAAGGGCAAGGCCCGCATGGTGCTGGCCGTCAGTCACGGGGCCGGCGGCGGCATCGAGGCCCGTGACCTGCGGGCCATCGCCGCCGCCCTGCCCGCGCACGGCGTCACCGTCGCCCTGGTGGAGCAGCCCTGGCGGGTGGCGGGCAAGAAGCTGGCGCCCGCTCCCAAGACCCTCGACACGGGATGGCGCGGCCTGTGGCCCGCCGTGGCGAAGCCCGGCCTCCCGGTGATCGCGGGCGGCCGCAGCGCGGGGGCACGCGTGGCCTGCCGCACCGCCACCGAGCTGGGCGCAGCCGCCGTACTGGCCCTCAGCTTCCCCCTGCACCCGCCGGGCAAGCCGGAGAAGTCCCGCGCGGACGAACTCCTCGGCGCAGGGGTGCCCACCCTCGTCGTGCAGGGCGGCAACGACCCGTTCGGGAAGCCCGCCGAGTTCCCGCAGGGGACGTACGAGCTCGTGGAGGTTCCCCACGGGGATCACGGCTTCGCTATTCCCAAACGCGCCGGGATCGGGGAGGCCGAAGCCATGACTCTCGTCACGGATGGCGTCATCCGATGGACGGGAATGTTGGATGCGTGAGCTCTGTTGTGCCGAACAGAAGCTAAACGCTGTTGGTACGAGAGGAAGTCAGCCGCATGGGTTCGACCATCTGCCCGGCTCGCTCCAGCGCCCCTGACCTGGAATGGACGGTGCTGAGCGCGCCCAAGGCCGCCCCTATTCGGGCGGCGGCGGGACCGGATCGTCGTCTATCCTCCGATTCGAGTGGGACTGCTTTCGGTCCTGCCACGTCTTTGGAGGAGGTGGGTCCGGTCACTGGGACCGACGCAGGGGCCGAGCAAGGCCAGGCGGAGCGACCCGACGGAAGCGCCGAGACGTCGGCGGAGCGCACGGCCCGCTTCGAGCGGGACGCCCTGGGCTTCCTCGACCAGATGTACTCGGCGGCGCTGCGCATGACGCGCAACCCGGCGGACGCGGAGGACCTGGTGCAGGAGACCTACGCCAAGGCGTACGCGTCGTTCCACCAGTTCCGTGAGGGCACCAACCTCAAGGCGTGGCTGTACCGCATCCTCACCAACACGTTCATCAACTCGTACCGCAAGAAGCAGCGCGAGCCCCAGCGCAGCGCCGCCGAGGAGATCGAGGACTGGCAGCTCGCACGGGCCGAGTCGCACATGTCCACCGGTCTGCGCTCGGCCGAGTCGCAGGCGCTCGACCACCTGCCGGACTCGGACGTGAAGTCCGCGTTGCAGGCGATCCCCGAGGAATTCCGCATCGCCGTCTATCTGGCCGACGTCGAGGGCTTTGCGTACAAGGAGATCGCGGACATTATGGGGACACCCATCGGTACGGTGATGTCCCGGTTGCACCGCGGCCGTCGCCAACTGCGCGGCATGCTCGAGGACTACGCCCGTGACCGCGGCCTCGTCCCCGCCGGCGCCGCCTCAGAGTCGTCGAACGAAGCGAAAGGCTCAGGCTCATGAGCTGCGGAGAGCCGCACGAGACGGATTGCAGTGAAGTCCTGGACCATCTGTACGAGTTCCTGGACCACGAGATGCCGGACAGCGACTGCACCAAGTTCGAGACGCACTTCGAGGAGTGCTCTCCGTGTCTGGAGAAGTACGGCCTGGAGCAGGCGGTCAAGAAGCTGGTGAAGCGCTGCTGCGGTCAGGACGACGTGCCGACCGACCTGCGCGCCAAGGTCATGGGCCGCATCGACCTCATCCGCTCGGGCGAGGCCGTGCCCGAACATGACGTGACCGTGGAGACGGTCACCGCCGACGGCGGAGCGCAGGCCAAGGGGCTGCGGGCCAAGGAAGCCTGATCTTGCGGTAGTTGAGTGTGAGCAGGTCGTGACGGAAGTCCGTCACGACCTGCTTTTTTCTGTTCTCCGTCACTCGAACGTGCCAATTTCCGCGAGCGGCGCTCGGAGCGGGGCGCGACCGTTCTAGTCTCCGGACCTTGGAACGTGGTCACCGGGGCGTCACGGGGGCCATCGGGGGTCACGGGGGAGGAGACAGTGCCATGCGGTCCATCGCTCCGTGGGCTCGCGCCTACATCCTGTGCGTCACCCTGGCCGGCGTCGCCTGCGCCGCGCCCGCGCTGACCCCGCATACGCCCTGGGGCGCGATCGGGCTCCTCGCCGGGCTCTACGCCGGGTGCGAGCAGGCTTCGCGGTGCCGGGTCATCGGCCGCCGCGGACCCAACGGCCTCGGCACCTTCTTCCCCGTCCTGCTCGCCGCCGTCTTCCTGCTGCCGCCGGCCGCCGCCGCGCTCGTCGCGGTGCCCGGGGCGCTGCTCACCAGCGTCGAGCGACGCCCCCGGTGGGTGCGCAAGGTCTGGCGTGCGGCCCAACTCGCCCTGGCCGCCTGGGCCGCCGCCCGGGTGTACGGAGCGCTCGGCGGGCCCGGAGCGGTGGCCGCGCCCGACTTCCCGTACGCCCTGCTGCCCGCAGGAGCGGCCGTCGTCGCCTTCTCCGCCGTACTGACCGTCCTGGACGGCGGCATCCTGGCCACCGCGGAGCGCGTGCCGGTGCGGACCGCCTGGCGCGGGCTCTTCCCGCGCTCGTTCGCGCCGGTCGCCGTGCACGGCCTCGCGGGCCTGATGATGGCCGTCCTCTGGCGCAGTCCGTACGGGCCGCTCGCCGCGCTGCTCGTACTGCTCCCGATGGGGGTCTCCTGCTGGGTCTTCGCCCAGTACCACCGGGAGCGGGCCGCCCACCAGGCCACGATCAGGGCGCTCGTACAGGCCGTCGACATCAAGGACCGGTACACCCGCGGGCACAGCGAGCGCGTGGGGCACGCCTCGGTGCTGATCGCCCGCGAGCTGGAGATGGCGGACGAGCGGGTGGAGAGCCTGCGGTTCGCCGGAATCCTGCACGACGTGGGCAAACTCGGTGTGCCGACCCGGCTGCTGCGCAAGGACGGGCCGCTGACCCCCGAGGAGCGGCGGGTCATCGAGCTGCATCCCGAGTACGGACACGAGATGGTCCGGGGCATCGGCTTCCTCGGGGAGGCGCGGGCGGCGATCCTGCACCACCACGAGCGGATCGACGGGAGCGGCTATCCCTACGGGCTCGTGGGGCAGCAGATCCCGGAGTTCGCGCGGGTGGTGGCCGTTGCGGACGCGTTCGACGCCATGACGTCCACGAGGTCCTATCGCAGGGGGCGGCCGGTCGCTGCCGCTGTGGCCGAGTTGTCGCGGTGCGCTGGGTCCCAGTTCGACCCCGCGATGGTCGCCGCGTTGCGGCGGGCGCTGGATCGGCACGGGTGGGACCCGGCGGTTACCTCTGATACCGGGGAGGTGGTCCCCGGGCCCCGGCTGGGGGCTGCCGGTGTTGCGGCTGTCCCCGGGGCGGGGGCTCGGTGAGCGCTGCTCTGTCGGAACCCCGCGGTGAGGGTTGTGCCCACTCGTTCCGCCGTGCGGAACGCCTGCCCACAACGGTGGGGGCTGTGATTTATGGCTCTGCCGGGCTGATCGTCCTTGTCGGGCTCGGGTGGACTCTCTGGCACGGGGTGGCCGAGGGCGGGGTCGCGCTTGCCTTTGGGGGGCTTGTCGCGGTGGGGGAGCTGGCCCGGCTGGGGGCCGGGGGCAGCGAGCGGGAGCCCGCGCCGCTCGGGGCCGCCGGAGCGCTGGCCTACGCGCTGCTCGGGGAGGTCGGGGGGCGGGCCACGCACCACGGCGTGTTCCAGGTGATCGCCGTCGTGGTCGCCGCCGCGCTCGTCGGGGCCGTGCCGCACGTGGCGCTCGGCAGAGGACCCGCCCTCGATCACGTGGCGCGGCGCGTGCTCACGGTCGGCTTCGCCGCCGCGTGCTTCCAACCGCTCTACAACGCGGGGAAGTTGGGGGAGTGGGCGGGGCAGGGGCCGGGCTTCGCCGTCATCATCGTCGCGCTGCTCGTCCTGACCGCCCTGTGCGACGCCGTGCTGGCCGCCGCCATGGCCTGCGCCCGCACCCGCTGGCCCTTCGGACCGCTCCTGCGCGACGAGCTCCGGGCCATGCCCGGCATCGGGTCCGCCGTGTGCGCCACGGGGGCCGTCATGGCGCTCGCGGTCGCCGTGGCGGGGCTCTGGGCGCTGCCGGTGTTCAGCCTGCCGCTGCTCCTGACCCAGCTGTCCTTCGGGCGGTACGCCGCGGTGCGGACCACCTACCGGCAGACCATCGCCTCGCTCGCCCGGTCCACCGAGATCGCCGGATACACCCCGCAGGGCCATGCGCGCCGGGTCGCCGCGCTGAGCAGGGCCGTGGGGCGTGAGCTTGGTCTCTCCGCGCCCGACCTCGCCGTCCTGGAGTACGCGGCACTGATGCACGACATCGGGCAGCTCTCCCTCGTCGACCCGGTGCCCGCGGGCGCCACCGCGGCCCTGCCGGACGCGGAACAGCGGCGGATCGCGCTGCTCGGGGGCGCCGTCGTGCGTCAGACGGGGGTGAACGGCGACGTCGCCGTGGTCGTGGAGCGGCAGGCGGACCCGTACCGCGAGCAACCGCTCACCGCCCGTATCGTGCGGACAGCCAACGCGTACGACGAGATGGCCAGGACAGAAGGCCCCGGAGGCCCGCTCAACGCCCTGGAGCGGCTGCGCCTGGGCACCGGACGCGACTACCAGCCCGAAGTCGTCGAAGCCCTGGCCCGGGTGCTTTCGCGGGGCGGTCATAGCTTGCCGCCGGTTGGGTAACCCATGGGTAATGAGCGGCCGTCCGACCGTACGTGGTTGGATGCGAAGAGGGCCCTCAGGGCACATCGGAACGCAGGAACTCAAGTACCGGCAGGCGGGAATCGTGAGGATCTTCGGCAAGGGACGGCACCGGCCCTCCGCCTCATGGCGGCAGGCCACCGACCGCGCCTTCACGCTGATCGGCGACGGGCGGTACGAGGACGCGGGCGCACTTCTGACCCGCGCGGCGGATCTCGAGCCGTGGCTCTCGGAGTCCTGGTTCAACCTCGCGCTGCTCCACAAGTTCCGGCACGACTGGGAGCAGGCACGGGCCGCGGGCCTGCGGGCCGTCGCGCTGCTCGACCGGTCGGCCGGCGCCCCCGACTGGTGGAACGTGGGCATCGCGGCCACCGCGTTGCAGGACTGGCCGCTGGCCCGGCGGGCCTGGCAGGCGTACGGCCTGAAGGTGCCCGGCGGTGTGGCCGCGTCGGGCGAGCCCACCGGCATGGACCTGGGCAGCGCCGCCGTGCGGCTCTCGCCCGAGGGCGAGGCCGAGGTCGTGTGGGGGCGCAGGCTCGACCCCGCCCGTATCGAGGTGCTCTCCATCCCGCTGCCCTCCTCCGGGCGCCGCTGGGGCGAGGTCGTGCTGCACGACGGCGTCCCGCACGGCGAGCGCACGACCGGGGCCGGGGACTCGTATCCCGTCTTCGACGAGATCGAGCTGTGGGCGCCCTCACCGGTTCCGACCTGGGTGGTTCTCCTGGAGGCCGCCACCGAGGACGACCGGAACGCCCTGGAGAGACTCGCGGCGGACGCGGGCTTCGCGGCCGAGGACTGGTCGTCGTCCGTGCGGCTGCTCTGCCGTATGTGCTCCGAGAGCCGCATGCCGAGCGACGAGGGCGACGGCGAGCACCTGGACCCGCACGACCACAGCGAGCCCGGCCACCCCGGACCGCTCGGTCACCGCAGCCCGGGCGCCCTGTGGGTGCCCGAGCGGGAGTGCGGCATCGCGGCCCCCGCCGCACTGGTGCGCGGCCTCCTCGACGGCTGGGTGGCGGACAGCCCGGACTCCCGTGACTGGCGGGATCTGGAAGAGGTCTGCTGACTCCTGGCCGTAGGCTGTACCGGCACATCTCTTGTGGTTTCCCAGGAAGGCGTACGTCGGACAATGGCGCAGGACACTGAGCAGCAGGCCTCGGGCGGGGTCCTCCCCGTGGACGACGAGGGCTTCGTCATCGACACGGAGGACTGCGAGGAGCGGGAGACGGCCTGGCGCGAGCGCGGCACGTCCCGGCCCATCACGGTCGTCGGCAACCCCGTGCTGCACAAGGAGTGCAAGGACGTCACCGCCTTCGACGCCGACCTCGAGCAGCTCGTCGCCGACATGTTCGCCAGCCAGCGGACCGCCGAGGGCGTGGGCCTTGCCGCCAACCAGATCGGCGTCGACCTGAAGGTCTTCGTCTACGACTGCATGGACGACGAGGGCAAGCGGCACGTCGGCGCGGTCTGCAACCCCGTGGTGCGCGACCTGCCCGCGGAGCGCCGCCGCCTGGACGACTCGAACGAGGGCTGCCTCTCGGTGCCCACGGCCTACGCCGAGCTGGCCCGCCCGGACTACGCCGAGGTGACCGGGCAGGACGAGAAGGGCAACCCGATCAAGGTGCGGGGCACCGGCTACTTCTCGCGCTGCCTCCAGCACGAGACGGACCACCTGTACGGCTACCTCTACATCGACCGCCTCTCCAAGCGCGACCGCAAGGACGCGCTGCGGCAGATGGAAGAGGGCACACCGCGCTACCCCGTGGTGTCCAACGACTGAGACAGTCAACTTCAGGCACGCGCGCACCGCCTGCCACCTGCGGCCCCTGGTCGGGAACTCCCTCCCGTCCGGGGGCCGTTCGCATTGGCCGGTCAGTTGTGCGAGCAAAACAGGCTTGTGGTGATCCATAATCAGTCACGTAGGGGGATTTTTTCGGCGTTGGGGGGTAGTGAATGGCGCAAATCTGTTCCCTGAACGGTCAGTTGTGGTGCTGAATGGAAAGCGCGGGGATACGCAACGGCGCGCGCCCGGTACGGCGGGAGGGGCGTGCGTCCTCAGGCGGCTGAGAGGGGCTTGTTCGTGCCTGCATATTCATATGGCACTTCACCGACACAGCCACAGACACCGGCGGTCTCCGTGCCGCCGGCGCTGGCACTCCCGGTGATCGAGGCAGATTTCCCACGACGGCTACATCCGTATTGGCCGAAGCTTCAGGAAAAGTCCAGGACATGGCTGCGCGAAATGCGGCTGATGCCCCCGGACAAGGTGGAGCGGTACGCCGACAGCCTGTGCTACACGGACCTGGTGGCCGGGTACTACATTGGCGCGCCGGACGAGTTGCTCAGCGCGATAGCCGACCTCAGCAGTTGGTTCTTCGCGTGGGACGACCGGCACGACCGCGACTCGGTGCACGGCAGGGCGGCGCAGTGGCGGCGGCTGTGCCGGGGCCTGCACGAGACGCTCCGGGCGCCCCGGCAGCAACTGCACCACCGTGACCCTCTGGTCGCGGGGTTCGCCGACTGCGTCCTGCGGCTGTACTCGCAGCTCGGCCCCAGCTGGAACGCCCGGTTCGCCCGGCATTTCCACAGCGTGATCGAGGCGTACGACCTGGAGTTCAGGAACCGCAGGACCGGCACGGTCCCCACGGTCGAGGCCTACATCGAGCTGCGCAGGCTGACGTTCGCGCACTGGGCGTGGATCGACCTCCTCGAACCCACGGCACGGCACGAGCTGCCGAGGGAGGTGCGCAAGCATCCGGCGTACCGGCGGGCCGCGCTCGCCACGCAGGATTTCTCCGCCTGGTACAACGACCTCTGCTCGCTCCCCAAAGAACTCGCGGGAGACGAACTGCACAATCTCGGGATCAGTCTGATCCAGCACGAGGGCCTTTCCCTCGAAGAAGCCGTTGCGGAAGTGCACCGCCGGGTGACCCGATGCATATCGGATTTCCTCGCGGCGGAAAAAGAAGTACTGCGGCTCGCAGGTCAGCTGGCGGACGGAAGTGCACACGGAAAGAAACTCTCGGACGCGGTGGAATCCTGCGTCTTCAACATGCGGAACTGGTTCTCGTCCGTGTACTGGTTCCATCATGAATCCGGCCGCTATCGGGTGGACAGCTGGGACGACCGGTCCATTCCTCCGTACGTGAGCGACGCGGCGATCGGCGAAACAGGAATCAGCGACATGGCCGAAATTGAATTGGTAGGTGAGGAATGAGCGTCGAATCCGTCATACCCGCGGCAATTCCCCCGCTCGTCAGCGGCGGCGCCCCGCTCATCGGCCACGCCTGGAGTCTCGTGCGCGACCCGCTCGGCTTCTTCGCCGCACTGCGGGACCACGGTGATCTCGTACGGATCAGGCTGGGACCCAAGACGGCGTACGCGGTCTGCGACCCGGAGCTCGTCGGGCAGCTCCTGCGGAGCCCCGACTACATCGTCGGAGGGCCGCTCTGGGACACCCTGGAGGTCCTCCTGGGCAAGGGCGTGGCGACCAGCAACGGGAAGCTGCACCGGCGGCAGCGGCGCATGATGCAGCCCGCGTTCAAGCGCGAGCGGATCGCGGACTACGCCAAAGTGATGGAGGAGGAAGCCCGTGCCACGGCCGCACGCTGGGGCCCGGGCGAAACGGTCGACATAGGCTCCGAGATGTTCCGCACGGCCGTGCGCGTCATCTCGCGCTCGCTCCTGGAGGTCGACGCGATCGGCGAGAAGGCGGACCGCATCGCCGAGTCGCTGCACACCGTCTTCGAGGGGCTCTACCGCAGGATGGTCCTCTCGGTCGGGCCGCTGTACCGCGTGCCGACCCAGGGCAACCGGCGGTTCCAGAGCGCGCTGGCCGATCTGCACGCGGTGGTCGACGAGATCATCGCCGCCGGCCGGGCGGCGGACGCGGAGCGGGACGACTTGTTGGCCGAAATGCTTCGGGCACGCGATGAATCAGGGCAGCCGCTCAGCGATCAAGAAGTCCACGACCATGTGGTCTCCCTCATCGTGGCGGGCGCCGAGAATATCGCGTCGACCCTGGCGTGGACGTTCCATCTGCTGGCCGAACACCCCGAGCAGGAAAGGCGATTGGTTGAAGAAGTAAAGGCCGTCGCGCCGGACCGGGAGATCACATTCGCCGACCTCAAGGACCTTCCGCACACGCGGAATGTCGTCACCGAGGCCATGCGTATACAACCGGCGGCCTGGATATTCACACGCCGGTCGGTGGGCGAAACCAACCTGGGTGGCTATCGAATTCCGGCCGACGCCGACATCGTCTACAGCGTGTACGCGATGCAGCGCGATCCGCGTTCCTTCGAGCAGCATCTGCGGTTCGACCCGGACCGCTGGAATCCGGAACGGGCTTCTGACGTGCCGGAGTTCGCGATGATGCCGTTCGGCACCGGTAACCGCAAGTGCCCGGGTGACCATTTCAGCCTGGCGGAACTCGCCATCATTCTGGCCACTGTGGCCCCGAAGTGGCACCTGGCACCGGTCGCGGAGACCGACGCCGAGACGAAGATCGGCATCACCCTGCAACCGAAGAAGCTCGTTCTGCGGGCAGAGCGGCGCTGACGGCCACCGGGCCGCGGAAGGTCCGGCGGTAGGCGTTCGGTGTGGTGCCGAGCGCCCGCAGGAACTGATGGCGCATCGCCGCGGCGTTGCCGAAACCGGCACGCCCGGCGATGGCGTCCACCGTCTCGTCCGAACCCTCCAGCAACTCCTGGGCGAAAACGACCCGTTGGCGCAGAAGCCAGCGGTAGGGCGTGGTGCCGGTCTCCTGCTGGAAGCGGCGCGCGAAGGTGCGCGGCGACATGTGCGCGCGCTCGGCGAGCCGCTCGACGGTGATGTCGTCCGCGTCCAGATGGCGCTCCATCCAGGCGAGCACCCCGCCCACGGTGTCGCACTGCGTGCGCGGCAGGGGGCGCTCGACGAACTGGGCCTGCCCGCCGTCGCGGTGGGGCGGCACGACCATGCGCCGGGCGATGGCGTTGCCGACCTCGATGCCGTGCGCCTGGCGCACGATGTGCAGGCAGGCGTCGATCCCGGCGGCGGTGCCCGCCGACGTGATGACCGGCCCCTCGTCCACGTACAGGACATCGGGCTCGACCCGGGCGCGCGGATACTGCACGGCCAGTTCCGTGGCGTGCCGCCAGTGCACGGCGCAGCGGCGGCCGTCGAGCAGCCCCGCGGCGCCGAGCACGAAGACGCCGGAGCAGACGGACAGGACGCGGGCCCCGCGGTCCACCGCGCGGCGCAGGGCGGCGAGCAGATCCCCGGGGTAGTCGCGGTCCGCGAACGACTGGCCTGCGGGGACGGCGATGAGGTCGGCCTCTTCGAGCCGGTCGAGGCCGTACTGCGTGGTGACCGTGAACCCGGCGTGATTGCTCAGGGGCCCGCTCTCCCCGGCGACCACCGCGAAGTCGTACACGGGAAGGCCGTCCTCGCTCCGGTCGAGGCCGAACACCTCGCAGACGACGCCGAGTTCGAAGGGGTTCACGCCGTCGAGCAGGACGACGGCCACGTTCTGCAGAGTTCCGGAATCCACCATGGCGGCAGTGTGCCGCAGGGCTGGCAGTAAGTCGATGGTGTGTGGCAGTCCTGCCACTGACGCGTCCGTCCGGCGCGCAGGACAGTGAGGACATGAACGCAATCCTCGATTACGCGACCGTCCTGACCGTCCTCCTTCTCCTGGCCGCACCCTCGCTCGTCGGGTACGTCCACGACCGCCGGATCGACCGCGAGCTGCGGGAGGCGGCGTCCGCCGCCACCCGCGGCCCGGCGGGGCTAGAACTCGTCGTCGAAGGAGACCGAACCCTCGACCGCGACCTGGTAGGCCGAAGGTCGCCGCTCGAAGAAGTTGGTCAACTCCTGGACTCCCTGGAGCTCCATGAACGAGAACGGGTTTGACGAGCCGTAGACCGGCGCGAACCCGAGCCGCTGGAGCCGCTGGTCGGCGACGCACTGGAGGTACTCGCGCATGGAGTCGGTGTTCATGCCGGGCAGGCCGTCGCCGCACAGGTCGCGCGCGAACTGCAACTCGGCCTCGACGGCCTCCTTGAGCATGTCCGTGACCTGCGCCTGAAGGGCGTCGTCGAAGAGCTCCGGCTCCTCCTTGCGGACGGTGTCGACGACGTCGAACGCGAAGCTCATGTGCATCGTCTCGTCGCGGAACACCCAGTTCGTGCCGGTCGCCAGGCCGTGCAGCAGACCGCGCGAGCGGAACCAGTAGACGTAGGCGAAGGCACCGTAGAAGAAGAGGCCCTCGATGCAGGCCGCGAAGCAGATGAGGTTGAGCAGGAAGCGGCGGCGGTCGGCCTGCGTCTCCAGGCGGTCCAGCTTCTCGACCTCGTTGATCCACTTGAAGCAGAACTCCGCCTTCTCGCGGATCGAGGGGATCTCCTCGACCGCGTCGAAGGCGGCGGCGCGGTCCTCCGGGTCGGGCAGATAGGTGTCGAGCAGCGTCAGATAGAACTGGACGTGCACGGCCTCCTCGAAGAGCTGGCGGCTCAGGTAGAGCCGGGCCTCGGGGGAGTTGATGTGCTTGTAGAGCGTGAGCACCAGGTTGTTGGAGACGATCGAGTCACCCGTCGCGAAGAACGCGACCAGGCGGCCGATCATGTGCTGCTCGCCCGGCGAGAGCTTGGCCAGGTCGGCGACGTCCGAGTGGAGGTCGACCTCCTCGACGGTCCAGGTGTTCTTGATCGCGTCCCGGTAGCGCTCGTAGAAGTCCGGGTAGCGCATGGGACGCAGGGTCAGCTCGAAGCCCGGGTCGAGCAGGTTCTTCTCGGAGTTGGTGGTGCTGGACATTACTGGCAGGCCTCGCAGGACTCGGGGTTTTCCAGGGAGCAGGCGACGGCCTCTTCGGCCGTGGCCTGCGCGGGAACGGGGGCGGGCTCGGCGGCCTTGCCGGCCGCCGCGCGGGCGATGCGCGTCGCCGGGCGCGAACGCAGGTAGTACGTGGTCTTCAGACCCTGCTGCCAGGCGTAGGCGTACATCGAGGAGAGCTTGCCGATGGTCGGCGTCTCCAGGAACAGGTTCAGGGACTGCGCCTGGTCCAGGAACGGGGTGCGCGCGGCGGCCATGTCGATCAGGCCGCGCTGCGGGATCTCCCACGCGGTGCGGTAGAGCTCGCGCACCTCGGCGGGGATCCAGCCGAAGCCCTGCACGGAGCCGTTGGACTCGCGCAGCGCCTCGCGGGTCTGGGCGTCCCAGACGCCGAGGCGTTTCAGCTCCCGCACCAGGTAGGAGTTGACCTGGAGGAACTCGCCGGACAGCGTCTCGCGCTTGAAGAGGTTGGAGACCTGCGGCTCGATGCACTCGTAGACGCCCGCGATGGACGCGATGGTGGCGGTCGGCGCGATGGCCAGGAGCAGCGAGTTGCGCATGCCGGTCGTGGCGATACGTTCCCGCAGCGCTGCCCAGCGCTCCGGCCAGGTCAGCTCGACGCCGTAGTGGTCGGGGTGCAGGACGCCGCGCGCGGTGCGGGTCTTCTCCCAGGCGGGCACGGGGCCGTTGCGCTCGGCGAGGTCGGCCGATGCCTCGTACGCGGCGAGCATGATGCGCTCGGCGATGCGCGTCGACAGGGCGCGGGCGGCGGGGGAGTCGAAGGGCAGCTTCAGCTGGAAGAAGACGTCCTGGAGCCCCATCGCGCCCAGGCCCACCGGCCGCCACCGGGCGTTGGAGCGGCTGGCCTGCTCGGTCGGGTAGAAGTTGATGTCCACCACGCGGTCGAGGAAGGTGACGGCGGTACGGACGGTCTCGTCGAGCCGCTGCCAGTCGATGTCACCGGCGTCCGTGTCCACGAAGGCGCCGAGGTTCACCGAGCCCAGGTTGCAGACGGCCGTCTC
The DNA here is from genome assembly GCF_050270335.1 of Streptomyces sp. NPDC059900. NCBI lineage: Bacteria > Bacillati > Actinomycetota > Actinomycetes > Kitasatosporales > Streptomycetaceae > Streptomyces > Streptomyces sp. NPDC059900. The sequence continues at coordinate 1,821 of NZ_JBNNJZ010000165.1, read as the reverse complement.
CCCGTCGTCCGTCACCTCCAGGATCTCCGTGCAGAGGTTGGAGGAGTGGACCGTGTGGCCGGGCTCCGCCGTCTGGTTGGCGGTGCGGTTGGCGGCGTCCTTGAACGTCATCCAGCCGTTGCCGGTCTGTGCGAGGGTGCGCATCATGCGGCCGTAGAGGTCGCGGGCCGGGATGGCCTTGCGGGCGAGCCCGGCGGCCTCGGCCTTGCGGTAGGCGGCGTCGAAGTCGTCGCCCCACAGGTCGACCAGCTCGGGCACGTCGGCGGGGGAGAACAGCGACCAGTCCTGGTCGGCGGCGACCCGGCGCATGAACTCGTCCGGGATCCAGTGCGCGAGGTTGAGGTTGTGCGTGCGGCGCGCGTCCTCACCGGTGTTGTCGCGCAGCTCCAGGAACTCCTCGATGTCGGAGTGCCACGTCTCCAGGTACACCGCGGCGGCACCCTTGCGGCGCCCGCCCTGGTTCACGGCGGCGACCGAGGCGTCCAGGGTCTTCAGGAACGGCACGATGCCGTTGGAGTGCCCGTTCGTGCCGCGGATCAGCGAACCGCGGGCGCGGATGCGGGAGTACGAGAGGCCGATGCCGCCCGCGTGCTTGGAGAGGCGCGCGACCTGGTGGTAGCGGTCGTAGATGGAGTCCAGCTCGTCCAGCGGGGAGTCGAGGAGGTAGCAGGAGGACATCTGCGGGTGGCGGGTGCCGGAGTTGAAGAGCGTCGGCGAGGACGGCAGGTAGTCCAGGCGGCTCATCAGGCGGTACAGGGCGGCGACTTCGTCCACCGAGCGCGCGGTGCCGTCCTCGGCGAGGCCGCTCGCGACGCGCAGCATGAAGTGCTGCGGGGTCTCGATGACGTGCCGGGTGATCGGGTGGCGCAGGAGATAGCGGCTGTGCAGGGTGCGCAGGCCGAAGTAACCGAACCGGAAGTCGGCGCCGTCCTCGATCGCGGCGTCCACGAGACCGTCGAGGCGCTGTGCGTGGTCCACCGCGAACGCGGCGGTGCGGTCCGCGATCAGGCCCTCGCGATGCCCCACGGCCACCGAGTCGGAGAAGCTGCGCACGCCCTGCGACGCGGCCTCGTCGCGGATGCTGAGGGTCAGCAGCCTGGCCGCCAGCTGCGAATACGTCGGGTCCTCGGAGATGAGCCCGGCAGCCGCCTCGGTCGCCAGCTCCCGCAGCTCCGCCACATCGGCCCTGGCCGAGCGGCCCCGCAGCGCGGCGGCGGCGACTCTGCCGGGGTCGGCGTCGGGGAGGTCGGCGGTCAGTTCGGTCAGGGTACGCAGCAGCGCGGTTCCCGGGCCGTCGGCGGTCTGCTGACCGTCGGTGGTCTGCGCTGACGCAGGTTCGGCTGGCGCGATGGTCACGGAGCACTCCCTCGCTCGGCTCGGAGCCTTGAGGAGGGCAGGAGTGACACACGGGGGCCGCAGCCGGGCAGGGCTGCGCTCCGCGTCCACCAGCCCATTCCACGAGGCCCGGACGTCGTCGGCACCCGAACCGGACGGAACGGGTGCACTGTCGACAGGTCCTCGGACTCATGGGTACGACAAATGCGTACTCATACACCGTTGCGGGACAGTTCCGGACTTGCACCGGATTCCCCTGCGGCGACAGCGAGCACGAGCATACATCTTGTGCTGGCTCTGAGCGGCAGCCCCATATCTTGTGTCGGTGTGTGCATCCCCTAGGGTGGCGGCCGAACTGGAGGCCGAACTGAAGGCCCAACGGGGGGAGTCGGTGTGCGAGCTCGGGTCGCGGGTTGTGCCGCGCTGTTGATGACGCTGCTCAGCGCGTGCGGTGGCGGCGAGGACCAGGTGAAGACGGCCGATCCG
>NZ_JBNNJZ010000164.1:0-15280 GCF_050270335.1 Streptomyces sp. NPDC059900 | reverse complement strand
CGTCCGGCCAGTTCCCGCGCCAGGCGGCCGGCGCGGACGTCGAGTTCGCGGTAGGTGAGCGATGTGCCGTCGGCGACCACCGCGGTCTCGTCCGGGGTGCGCGCCACCTGTGCCTCGACGAGCCCGCCGATCGTGACGTCCGGGGTGTGCGCCGCCGTGTCGTTGTACCGGGTGAGCAGCCGGTCGCGTTCGGCCGGGTCCAGGACGTCGATGTGCGCGGCCTTGAGCTCGGGAGTGGCCGCCAGCTGCCGCAGGACGCGCACGAGGCGGGCCGCGAGCGCCTCCACCGCGTCCCGGTCGAAGACGTTCTGCGCGTACTGGAAGATGAGCTGGAGGTGCGGGTCGACCGCCGCCATCAGGGTCAGCGGGTAGTTGGTGGCCGTGGAGGGGCGCAGGCCCGTGAAGGCGATTCCGTCAGCGGCGTCGGTGGCGGCGCTGATCCCCTCCTTGTCGACCGGGTACGACTCGAAGACGACCAGCGTGTCGAAGAGGGACGAAAGCCCGACGGACTGCTGGATCTGCGTGAGCCCGTAGTAGTGGTGCTCCAGAAGGCCTGCCTGCCGGCCCTGGAGCCGGGTGAGGACCTCGGCGAGGGTGTCGCCGGGCGCGTACGCGACACGTACGGGAAGGGTGTTGATGAACATCCCGACCATGGAGCCGACGTCCGTCACCGCGGGCGGACGTCCGGAGACGGTGGCTCCGAACACCACGTCCTGGCGGCCGGTGAGCTTGCTGAGCAGCAGCCCCCAGGCACCCTGGACCAGGGTGTTGACGGTGACGCCCAACTCGGCCGCCCGGCGGGAGAGTTCCCGTGCCTCCTCGGCCGGAAGGTCGATCTCCAGCTGGTCGACGCCCTCCGCGCCCGCGTCCTCGGAGCCGGGTGCGAGCAGCGTCGGCTCCTCGACCCCTTCGAGTTCGGCCGCCCATACCCGGGCGGACTCCTCCTCGTCCTGCCGGGCGCGCCAGGCCAGGAACTCGCCGAAGTCGCGGGTGGCGGGCAGCTCCGCGGGGTCGCCGCCGGATGCGTAGAGCAGGAGCAGGTCCCGCATCAGCAGGGGGGTGGACCAGCCGTCGATCAGGACGTGATGGGTGGTCAGCACCAGTTCGGCGCGGCCGGGTTCGAGGATGGCGAGGGCACAGCGCAGCAGCGGCGGGGTGTCCATGTCGAAGTGCGTGGCCCGGTCCTCGGCGAGGAACGCCTCGAACGTGTCGGTACGCTCCGGCTCGTCGACGGCCGTCAGGTCGAGGTACTGCCAGGGCAGGGTCACCGTGCGCGGCACGGCCTGCACCATGTCGCCGTCCGCCCGGTCGACGAACGCCGCCCGGAGGCTGGCGTGGCGTTCCAGGAGTCCCTGCGCGGCGCGGCGCATGCGCTCCGGGTCGACGTCGCCGGACAGATGGAAGACGAGTTGCATGTGGTAGGCGTCGAACGACGATCCCGCCAGCATCGTGTGGAAGAGCATCCCGGACTGCAGGGGGGTCGCCGGCCAGATCCTGGACAGCTCGCCGAACCTGTCCTCCCAGGTGTCGATCTCCGCCTGGCCCACCTGGACCAGGGGCGCGTCGCTGGGGGTCAGCCCGCCCGCGTCGGGCGTCGTGGCGTGCCGGGCCAGGGCGGTGAGCGCCTCGCACCACAGTCCGGCCAGTTCGGTGACGTCTTCGCGGCTGAGGACACCGGTCGGGAATCCGAAGTAGGCGGTCAGTTCGTCGCCGTCGGGGGCGCTGGTGGCGACCGCGTTGATCTCCAGGGACGAGAGGACGGTCATGTCCGCGTCCGGTGCGGCGATCAGGTCGCGGTGCGTGGTGTCGGGGGCCCAGCCGAGGCCGCGCAGTTCCTCGGGGATGTCGGCGCGGGAGGAGCGGCCCAGGTAGTTGAACCCGATCCGCGGCTCCGGCCGTCCGGCAAGGGCGGCGGCGGTCCGGGGGTTGAGGTGGCGCAGCAGGCCGTAGCCCATGCCGTTGTCCGGCACCGCGCGCAGTTGCTCCTTGACGGCCTTGATCGCCTGTCCGGCGGCCGGGCCGCCGGCGAACGCGTCCGCCACGTCGATGCCCGCGAGGTCCAGGCGTACCGGGAACATGGCCGTGAACCAGCCGAGCGTGCCCGACAGGTCCGCGCCGGGCACCACGTGCTCCTCGCGGCCGTGTCCTTCGAGGCGCACGAGCGTGGAAGCACCGGACTGGCCCCGCTGCTGGCGCCAGCGTGCGAGCGCCAGTGCGAGCCCGGTGAGGAGACCGTCGTCGGCGCCGGCGCGGAACACCGCGGGCACCGTGTTCAGCAGGGTCTGGGTCACGTCCGTCGGCACCTGGACGCGCACCGTGTCCACGGTGGCCGTGACATCGAGCGCGGGGTCGAGCTCCCGTGCTCCGAGCACCGGCTCGTCCCCGCTCAGGATCTCCTGCCACAGGGGCAGTTCCGCCGTGCGCCGCTCGCCGGTCGCCTCCTCGGAGAGCGCGTGGGCCCACCGCCGCAGCGAGGTGCCGGGCCCTGCGGGCTCCGGCGCGAGTCCGTCGCGGACGCGCTGCCAGGCGGAGACCAGGTCCGGGAGCAGGACGCGCCACGAGACGCCGTCGACGACCAGGTGGTGCAGGACGATCAGCAGGCGGTCCGCTTCCGTGTCGGAGGTGAACCACACGAACTGCGCCATGACGCCCGCGTCGGGGTCGAGTCGGTCCGCGGCCGCGTCGAGCTCGGCCTGTACGCCGGCTCCGTCGTAGGCAACCCGGCGCACCAGCGCACCGGCGTCGACGCTGCCCACCGGTTCCATCCGCAGGCCGGGGTTGACCCGGTCGAGCCGGGAACGCAGTGCGTCGTGCCGGTCGATGACGGCCTGGAGCGTCGCGTGCAGCGTGGCGCGGTCGATGCCGTCGGGCAGAGTCAGCAGCGCGGACATACAGAACCGGCCGATGCCACCGCTCAGCGCGAGGACGTGTGCCGCGGTCGGCGGCAGCGGAGCCCAGCCCACACCCCCGCCCGGCAGCTCGGCCAGAGTCACGCGCTCCTGGGCCTGCCGGCCCTCGGCCAGCTCCGCGAGCCGGGCGACCGTACGGTGTTCGAAGATCTCCCGCGTGGTGACGAGGACGCCGCGCGTCTTGGCGCGGGCCACGACCTGGATGGAACGGATGCTGTCGCCGCCGCTGGTGAAGAAGTCGTCGTCGACGCCCACCTCTTCGACGTCGAGCACGTCCGCGTACACCTCGGCGAGGACCCGCTGCGTCTCGCCCCGCGCCGCCCGGTACTCGGTGCGGGCGAACTCGGGCTCGGGCAGCGCGGCCCGGTCCAGCTTGCCGTTCGGGGCGAGCGGCAGTTGGTCGAGGACGACGAAGAGGGCGGGCACCATGTAGTCCGGCAGCCGGTCGGCCACGAACCGGCGCAGGTCGGCCACCGTGATGAGGGCGGCCGGGTCGCTCTCGCCGTCGGCGCCCGCCACGGGCGCCACATAGCCGACGAGCCGCGCGCTGCCGGTGTGGTCCTCGCGCACCGTGACCACGGCCTGGCCGACCGCGGGATGCTGGGCGAGGGCCGTCTCGATCTCGGTCGGCTCGACGCGGATGCCGTTGACCTTCACCTGGGTGTCGGCCCGTCCCGCGTACTTCAGGCGGCCGTTCGCGTCCCACATCGCCAGGTCGCCGGTGCGGTACATGCGGGCGCCGGGCGGGCCCGACGGGTCGGCGACGAACCGCTCCGCGGTCGTCGCGGCGCTCTGGTGGTAGCCGCGGGCGATCACACCACCCACGTACAGTTCGCCGATCACGCCGGGCGGGACCGCGGTGAGCTCCGGTCCGAGGACGTGGGCGCGCATATTGGCCAGCGGCTGTCCGACCGGTATCGCGCCGGTCTCGTCCCACTCCTGCGGGAGGGTGAACGTGGCGGCGTAGAAGCTCTCGGTCTGTCCGTAGGCGTTGATGACGCGCACGCCCGGCAGGGCCCGACGCACCTTGCGGACCAGGTCGGCGGAGAGCGCTTCTCCGGCGAAGACGACGGTTTCCACGTCGAGTTCGAGGCTGCCGGGGGCTCCGGTGCCGATCTGGTCGAGCAGTGCGGAGAAGACCGCGGGCACGGCGCTGACGGTCGAACCCGACCACGAGCCGCGTTCCGCGAGTTCGAGTACGTCGCGGACGATCTCGACGCTCGCTCCGGACGTGAGCGCGGTGAACACCTCGAAGACGGAGACGTCGAAGTTCACCGAGGTCGCCGCGAGCATCCGGGAGGCCGGCCCGACGCGGGTGCGCCGCCGCAGGTCCCGTACGCCGTTGATCACGCCGCCGTGGGTGATGGCGACGCCCTTGGGCGTTCCGGTCGATCCGGAGGTGAACATCACGTAGGCCAGGTGGTCCGGCCCGATCGGGACGTCCGGGGCGTCGACGGCGGGGCCGTCGAGGCGCACGTCGTCCAGGTACAGGACCGGCGACCGGGAGCCGGCCACGGTCTGTGCCGTCAGGCGGTCGGTCAGGACCAGTGCCGGATCGGCCGTGTCGAGCAGGAGGCCGACGCGCGCGGACGGGTACTCGGGGTCGATCGGCAGGTAGGCGCCGCCCGCCTTGAGGACGGCGAGGAGCGCGACCACGAGGTCGGCGGTGCGGGGCAGGGCCACGGCGACCAGGACGTCAGGACCGACGCCGCGCTCGCGCAGGGTCGCGGCAAGGCGGTCGGCGCGGGCCTCCAGCTCTCCGTACGAGAGCTCGGTCTGCCCGGACACCACCGCTGTCGCGTTGGGTATCCGCGCCGCCTGCGCGGATACCAGCTGCGGAATGGTGGACGCCGTCATCGGATCCGCCGTCTCGTTCAGGCGTGCCAGCTGCTCCCGTTCGGCGCCGGTGAGCACGTCCACCCTGCCGAGCCGCGTGCCGGGATCGTCGATCACCTGGCGCAGCACGCGCACATAGCGGTCGACGAGGCTCTGGGCCGTGGAGTGGTCGAAGAGTTCGGTCGCGTACTCGAGGCGTCCGTAGGCGCCTCCGGACGGGGCCGGGACGATGTTGAAGAACAGGTCGAACTTCGCGGTGCCGGTGCCCGCGGGGACGGGGGTGACCCGCAGACCCGGTATCTCGATCGGCGACCACTCGAACTGCCAGGCCAGCATCGTCTGGAACAGCGGCTGGTAGGCGGTGGTGCGGTCCGGGCTGAGGAGTTCCACCAGGCGCTCGAACGGAACGTCCTGGTTGTCGTAAGCGGCAAGGGCCCGCTCGCGCACCTGCTCCAGGAGATCGCCGAACGTGGGGTTGTGCGACAGGTCGACGCGCAGCACCCAGGTGTTGGCGAAGAACCCGATCAGGTCGTCGAGCTGTTCGTCGGCGCGCCCCTCGATCGGGCTGCCGATCGTCAGGTCGTTGCCGGCGCCGAGGTGGTGCAGGAGCACCGCGAGGACGGTCTGGGCGACCATCGGCGCCGTGGCGCCGTGCCCCGTGGCCAGTTTGCCCACTCCGGCGAGCAGGTCCGCGTCCAGCTCGAAGTCGACGAAGCCGCCGTCGTGGCCGGCCGCCGTCGGCCGCGGCCTGTCCAGCGGCAGCTGCACCGGCTGCGGCACCCCGGCCAGTTGCTGCCGCCAGTAGTCCAGCTGACCGGCGGCGACGCTCTGCGGGTCGTCCTCGTCGCCGAGCACCTCGCGCTGCCACAGCGTGTAGTCCTTGTACTGCACCGCCAGCGGGGCCCACTGGGGCGCGTTCCCCTGGTGGCGGGCCGAGTACGCCGACAGCAGGTCGCGCACGAACGGCGCCATCGACGCGCCGTCCGCGGCGATGTGGTGGAAGACGAACACCAGCACGTGCTCCTGCGCGGACACGCGCAGAACGGTGGTGCGCAGCGGGAGTTCGGTCTCCAGGTCGAAGCCCTCGCACGCGGCCCGGTGCGCCGCGGCGTCCACCGCGTCCGCGGCCACGTCGACCACCCGGAACTGGAGGGTCGCCTCCTGCGGGGGCACGATCCGCTGCTGCGGGGTGCCGTCCTCGTTCTCGGCGACCAGGGTGCGCAGGCTCTCGTGCCGGGTGACGACGTCCGTCACGGCGGCGGCCAGGGCCGCCGTGTCCAGCGGCCCGTCCAGACGCAGCACGAACGGGATGTTGTAGGTCGCGGACGGGCCCTCCAGTCGGTGGAGGAACCACAGCCGACGCTGGGCGAAGGACAACGGGATCATCGACGCACTCCTACACGTTCATCGGGCGCAGCATCGGGCGCAGCTGGGGTCGGTTCGACGTGGCCAGTTCCTCGATCCGCTCCGCCAGTTGGGCGACGGTCGGACTGCGGAAGATGGTGGTGACCTTCACGTCGACGTTGAGCTCGTTACGGATGCGGCCGATCAGCCGGGTCGCGAGGAGCGAGTGTCCGCCGTGGTCGAAGAAGTCGATGTCGATGCCGACCTCCGCGACCCCGAGCAGCTCGGCGAACAGCCTGCAGAGGACTTCCTCGTTGTGGTCGCGCGGTCCTCGTCCGGTCGCCGTCTCGGTCTGGTCCGGTGCGGGCAGCGCTCCTCGGTCGAGCTTTCCGCTCGGTGTCGTGGGGAACGCGGCCAGCGGCACGATCGCCGAGGGGACCATGTACTCCGGCAGGTGCTCACGGGCCAGGGCCGTCAGGGCCGTCAGGTCGAGTGCCGCCGGGCCCGCCGTGCCGTTGCCCGGCACCACGTAGGCGACGAGCCGCTGATCGTCGGCGCGGTCCTCGCGTACGACGACCACCGCGCCGTCGACGTCCGGGTGCGTGGTGAGCACCTGCTCGATCTCGCCGAGCTCGATGCGGAATCCGCGTACCTTGACCTGGAAGTCGGAGCGGCCGATGTACTCGACCTGGCCTTCCTGGTTCCAGCGCACGACGTCGCCGGTGCGGTACATCCGGGTGCCCGGCTCACCGAAGGGGCAGGCGACGAACCGGTTCGCGGTCAGTGCGCTCTGGCCCAGGTAGCCGCGGGCGAGACCGGTGCCGGCCAGGTACAGCTCACCGACGACGCCGGGGGCGACCGGGCGCAGCGCCGAGTCCAGTACGTACACCTGCGTGTTCCACACCGGTGCGCCGATCGGCACCCGGTCCGCACCCGGGATGTGCTGCCACGCCGTGACCTCGACGGATGCCTCGGTGGGCCCGTAGAGGTTGTGCACCCCGCAGCCGGGCAGCAGGTCGACGACCTTGTTGGCGAGCGCGGCGGGGAACGCCTCGCCCGCGACTTCGATCCAGCGCAGGCTGTGGCACTCCTTGGCGGAGGGTTCGGTGACGAACACCTCGAGCAGGGAGGGCACGAAGTCCGCGCCGGTCACCCCCTCGCGCTGGATCAGGTCGGCGAGGTAGGCCGGGTCGCGGCGGCCGTCCGGACGCGCGATGACGATGGCGGCACCGACCTGGAGCGGCGCGAACAGCTCGGGCACCGACACGTCGAAGCTCGCGGTCGTGCTCAGGAGCACCCGGTCCTCGACGCCGACGTCGAAGTGCGCGAGGCCCCACTTCAGCCGGTTCATGATCGACCGGTGGGCCACCTGCACGCCCTTGGGTCCGCCGGTGGAGCCGGAGGTGTAGATGACGTACGCGGCGTTGTCGGGCGTCAGCGCGCGCCGCGGGTTCTCCGGTGCGTACCCGGACACGTCCGGGAGGTCCGCGTCGAGCACCAGGAGCGGTCGCGCGCTGTCCAGGACGTGCCGCACCCGGTCCTCGGGCAGTTCGGGGTCCACCGGCAGATAGGCCGCGCCGGCCTTCACCACCGCGTAGAGCGCGACCAGCAGGTCCACGGAGCGGGGGATCTTCACCGCGACCAGCGTCTCGGGGCCCGCGCCCTGCTCGATCAGCCAGTGCGCGAGCCGGTTGGCGCGCCGGTTGAACTCGCCGTACGTCAGCCTCTCCCGCTCGCCGATCAGTGCCACGCGCTCCGGGTCGCGCTCCACCTGTGCCTCGAAGGCGCCCGGCAGGGTGTCCGCGGCGACCGGGTGTGCCGTGTCGTTGACCCGGCGCACCAGCCAGTCCCGCTCCTCGTCCGAGAGCACCTCGAGGGCGCCGACGGGCGTCTTCGGGTCGTCGAGGACCTGGTCGAGCACCCGCACGAGCCGGTCGGCGATCTCCTCGGCCGCGTCGCGCTCGTAGAGGTCGCGCTGGTAGTCGAGGGAGAGCCGCAGGTAGGGGTCGGAGGAGTTGAGGGTGAGCGGGTAGTGCGAGCCCGCGAAGGGGCGGATGGCGTCGATCGTGAAGCCCGCCGACGCGTTCGCCTCGACGATGCCCTCACGGTCGATCGGGTAGTTCTCGAACACGACGATCGTGTCGAAGAGTGCGGGCAGTCCGACGCCTCGCTGGATGTCGGCGAGCCCGTAGTAGTGGTGGTCGAGCAGGGCGATCTGGCGGTCCTGGAGCCCGGTGATGACATCGCCGACGCTGTGGTCGGGGCGGCAGAACACGCGGATCGGCAGGGTGTTGACGAACAGGCCGACCATCTCGTCGGAGCCGGGCAGGTCCGCCGGGCGTCCGTTGACGGCCGCGCCGAACACCACGTCCTGCTGTCCGGTGAGCTTCGAGAGCACGATCGCCCACGCGCCTTGCAGGAGCGTGTTCAGCGTGACCCCGAGTTCCGCGGCACGCCGGGCGAGTTCACGTCCCTTGTCGATCGACAGCGGGACCTCGACCCGTCCCAGCGCGGACGCCTCGCCCTTGCGGGGGGTGTCGGCGGCCACGAGGGTCGGCTGGTCGAAGTCGGCGAGCTGCTCGTTCCAGCGGGCGGCCGACGCCTCCCGGTCCTGTGCGCCGAGCCAGGCCAGGTAGTCGCCGTAGCTGCGGACCGGGCTGAGGTCGCGGGGGGCCTCGGCGTACAGCCGGATCAGGTCCTTGATCACCAGCGGCGACGACCAGCCGTCGAACAGGGTGTGGTGCGCCGTCATGATGAGCTTGGCCTGCTGCGGCCCGCAGGTGAGCAGTGCCAGGCGGATCAACGGCGGCCGGGCGGGGTCGAGTTGGTCGGCCCGGTCGTCGGCGAGCGCCTGGTCGAGCGCGGTGTCCTGCTCGGCCTCGCTGCGGCCGGTCAGGTCGATGTGCCGCCAGGGCAGGGCCACGTGTTCCGCGACGACCTGCACCGGGTCGCCGTCGGCGCCGGCGAGGAACGCGGAGCGCAGGTTCGGGTACCGCTCCAGGAGCGCTTGTCCGGCCGCCCGCATGCGCGCCGGGTCCACGTGTCCGGACAGGTGCAGCACGAACTGCATGTGGTAGACGTCGAAGGACCCGTCGGCGAGCGCGGCCTGGAACTGGATGCCGGACTGTCCGGGTGCCTGCGGCCACACCTCGACGAGGCGGCCGTAGCTGTCCTCCCAGGCGTCGATCTCGTACTGCTGCACCGAGACCAGCGGGGCGTCCGAGGGCGTGAGCCCGCCGATGCCCGGGCGTTCGGCGTGCGCGGCCATGCCGTGCAGCACCTCGACCCACAGTTCGGCCAGTTCGGTGGCCCGCTCGCGGGTCAGCACTCCGGTGGGGAACATGAAGGCCGTCTGGAGCCGGACGCCGCCGTCGGCGTCGGTGGCCACCGAGTTGACCTCCAGGGCGGACAGCGCGGGCAGGTCCGCGTCGGGCGCCGGGATCAGGTCGGCGGTCCAGGAGGCCGGGCCCCAGCCGTTCGCACGCAGGTGCTCGGGCACGTCGGAGCCGGAGATCCGGCCGAGGTAGTTGAAGCCGATCTGCGGCGCCGGGTAGTCGGCGAGCTGTGTCTCGGTCTCCGGGTTCAGGTAGCGCAGCAGCCCGTATCCCAGGCCCTTGTCCGGGACTCCGCGCAGCTGCTCCTTGACCAGCTTGATGGCCCGGCCCGCAGCGGGGCCGCCGGCCAGCACGTCGGCCAGGTCCACTCCCCGCACGTCGACCCGCGCCGGGTACATGGCGGTGAACCATCCCAGGGTCCGGGAGAGATCGGCGCCGGGGACGACGTCCTCCTCGCGGCCGTGTCCCTCCAGGCGGACCAGGGTCGAGCCGTCGGCGCCGCGCCACCGGTCCACCGCCAGGGCGAGCGCGGCGAGCAGCACGTCGGTGCCGGTGCTCTTGAACGCGGCGGGGAGCTTGGTCAGCACCGCCTCGGTGACGTCGACGGGCAGCTGGACCCGCACGGTGTCGAGCGTGGACATCACGTCGACGGCCGGGTCGAACGCCCGTGTGCCGAGCGGGAGGTCGGGCGCCTCCAGCAGGTCGCGCCAGTAGTCGAGTTCGGCTTCCCGCTCGGGCGAGAGCGCCTCGTCCTCCAGCGCCGACGCCCAGCGGCGGGCCGATGTGCCGACCGCGGGCAGCTCGGGCGCCTTGCCGGTGCTGATCTGCTGCCAGGCCTCGGCGAAGTCGGACATGAGGATGCGCCAGGAGACGCCGTCGACCACCAGGTGGTGGAGGACCACGAGCAGGCGGCCCGCGCCCGATCCGGCGGCGAACCAGACGAAGTCCGCCATGGTCCCGGCCTCCGGGGCCAGTCGTCCGACCGAGTCGTCCAGCTCCGCCTGCGCGGCCAGGAGCGACGCGGGATCGTCCCACCGGCCGTCGCACTCGACCCGGTGGATCAGGTCCGCCGCCCGGACGGCGCCCTGCGGGCGCACGTCGAGGGAGAGTTCGTCGCCGCGCACCAGTCGGGCGCGCAGCAGGTCGTGCCGGTCGAGTACGGCGTCAAGGGTCGCGGCGAGGCCGCTCGCGTCGATGCCGTCGGGCAGCTCGAACACCATCGACATGGCGAACCGGTCGGTTCCGCCACCGTGCTCGAAGATGTGCTTGGCCACGGGCTGCAGCGGCATCGGTCCGACGCCGCCGGTCTCGTCCTCCGCGAGCGCGGGAATCTGGTCCCGGCGTGCGGAGGCGACCTCGGCCAGGCGGGCCGCCGTACGGCACTCGAAGATCTCCCGGGTGGAGAGGACGAGGCCGCGGGACCGGGTCCGTGCCACGACCTGGATCGACCGCAGGCTGTCGCCGCCCACCGCGAAGAAGTCGTCGTCGACACCGATCCGGTCGGCGCCGAGCACGTCCGCGTAGGCCGCGGTGATGATCTTCTCGGCCTCGGTGCGCGGCTCCCGGTAGGTCTCGCCGAGGAACTCCGGCTCAGGCAGCGCGGACCGGTTCAGCTTGCCGGTCGGGCCCAGCGGCAGCCGGCCGAGGGCCACGAAGGCGGAGGGCACCATGTAGTCGGGCAGCCGGGCCGCGACGAACTTGCGCAGTTCGGCGGCCGAGGCCCCGGACTGCACGTCTACGTCGCCGATGCCGCCGGCGCCGTCGTCACCGACGGCTCCCTCGCCGGTGTGCACGACGTACGCGACGAGCTGCTTACCGCCGGAGGGCACTTCGCGGCTGATGACCACGGCCTCGCTGATGCCGGGGTGCCCGGTGATCGCCGTCTCGACCTCGGCGGTCTCGATGCGGAAGCCGCGGACCTTGACCTGGCCGTCGCCGCGGCCGATGCACTCCAGTTGACCGTCGGTGTTCCAGCGGGCCAGGTCTCCGGTGCGGTACATCCGCTCGCCCGCGGGGCCGAAGGGGTTGGCCACGTAGCGCTCGGCGGTCAGGACGGGACGGTCGTGGTAGCCGCGGCCCAGGCAGGTGCCGACGACGTAGAGCTCGCCGATCACGCCCTGCGGGACCGGGGCGAGGCCGGGGCCAAGGACGTAGGCGCGCATGTTGCCCAGCGGGGTGCCGATGGGCGCGACCTCGTTCTCCGTCCACTGAGCGGAGGGAGCGAGGGAGAAGGTGGTGGCGTAGAAGCTCTCGCTCTGTCCGTAGGAGTTGACGATCTGCACGCCGGGCAGGGCCTCGCGGACCTGGCGCACCAGGCGGGCCGGGAGCACGTCGCCCGCGAAGACGACCGTACGCACGTCGCTGGTCTTGTCCAGGTGGGCGACCAGTTCGCCGAGCACCGAGGGGACGGCGCTGATGACCTGGCCGTCCCAGCTGTCGCGCTCGGCGAGCGCGAGGGCGTTGGGCACCACTTCGGCGATGCCGCCGGTGGTCAGGGTGGTGAGGAGCTCGAAGACCGAGACGTCGAAGTTGACCGAGGTGCCGGCCAGCATGCGCCAGCCGGGGGGTGCGTCCAGGACGCGGACCAGTTCCCGCACGCCGTTGACGACGTTGCGGTGGGTGATCGCGGCGCCCTTGGGCTTGCCCGTGGAGCCGGAGGTGTACATGACGTAGGCGAGGTTGTCGGGGCCGAGTTGCGCCGTGCGGCGGGTGTCGCCCTGCGTCCGGCCCGGTCCGCCCCATTCGGCGCGGTGGTCGAGGTTGATGCTCGCCATGTCGTTCTGCGGCAGCTGCTGCCAGGTCGCGGTGTCGGTGACCACGAAGCGCGGGCGTGCCTCGGCGAGGACGCCTTCGGCACGGGCGCCGAGGTACTGCGGGTCCATCGGCAAGTAGGCGGCACCGGACTTGAGGATGCCGAGCAGGCCGACGACCAGGTCCTCCGTGCGCGGCAGCGCGAGGACCACCAGGTCTTCCGGGGACGCTCCGCGCCGGACGAGCTCACGCGCGACGTCGTCCGCGCGCTCGTCGAGCTCGCGGTAGGTCAGTGTCCGGCCGTCGCACTCTATGGCCGGGGCGTCGGGCGTCCGGGCCACCTGGCTCTCGAACAGCTCCGGGACCGTCAGCTCGGAGAGCTCGGTGGCGCTGTCATTGAACCGGGTGAGCAGCAGGTCCCGCTCGTCGTCGTCCAGTACGTCGACGGCGCCGATGGTGCGTCCCGATTCGGCCACGAGGCGGCTCAGTACGCGCACGAACCGGTTCGCGAGGTCCTCGACCGTGCCCCTGTCGAAGAGGGCGGTGGAGTACTCCAGGCGAACTCCCGCGCCGCCCGCGCCGTTCGGGACCATGTTGAAGAACAGGTCGAACTTGGCCGTTCCGGTCTCGATCGGATCGACCTCGACGTCGAGTCCGGCGAACTCCAGTTCCCCCAGCGGCTCCTGCCAGGCGAGCATCACCTGGAAGAACGGGCTGTAGGCGGTGGAACGGTCCGGGTTCAGGAGCTCCACGAGCCGCTCGAACGGCATGTCCTGGTTGTCGTACGCGCCGAGCGACCTGTCCCGCACCCGGTCGAGCAGCTGCCCGAAGGTCGGGTTGCCGGAGAGGTCGACGCGCAGCACCCAGGTGTTGACGAAGAACCCGACGAGGTCGCGCAGTTCCTCGTCCGTGCGACCCGCGATCGGCGCGCCGATCGGCACGTCGTCACCGCAGCCGAGGTGGTGCAGGAGCACCGCAAGGGCCGAGTGCATGACCATGGAGACGGTGATGTCCTGCTCGGCGGCCAGTTTCTCCACGGCCGTGAGCAGGTCGGGTTCGATCGTGAACTGGACCAGGTCGCCGTCGGAGCTCTTCGCGCCGCGACGCGGACGGTCGGTGGGCAGCGCGAGGGGCTGCGCCAGATCGGCCAGGGTCTCGCGCCAGTAGGCCAGTTGCCGGGCCGCGAGGCTGTCCGGGTCGGACTCGTCGCCGAGTACGTCCTGCTGCCACAGCGTGTAGTCCGCGTACTGCACGGGGAGCGGCTCCCACACCGGGGCGCTGCCCTGGCCGCGCGCGGAGAACGCCGAGGAGAGATCGCGCAGGAGTGGGCCCAGGGACTCCCCGTCCAGGGCGATGTGGTGCACCACCAGGACCAGCGTGTGCTCGCGCGGTCCGCACCGCACGAGCCTGGCGCGGATCGGCACGTCGGTGGCCAGGTCGAAGGTCTGCTTGGCCGCCTCGTCGACCGCCGACGCCCGCTCCTGCCGCGTGACCTCGACGACCGGCAGGCCGAACGGCTTGTCGCCGGCCGCGAGGACCTCCTGGTGCGGTACGCCGTCGTCGCCCTCGACGATCACCGTGCGCAGGACCTCGTGCCTGTCGATGACATCGCGGAACGCCGACTCCAGCGCTTCCACGTTCAGCTCACCGGTCAGCCGCAGGGCGAACGCGCCGTTGTAGGTCGGCGAAGGGCCTTCGAACCGGTCCACGAACCACAGCCGGCGCTGCGCGAACGACAACGGGATCATTGTGTCTCCAATATCGGCAAACCAGGGAGCGGGTCGGGTCACTCAGCTCTGGTCGAGCAGGGTCAAGAGTTCGTCGTTGTAGAAGTCGTCGATGGAGCACGCCCCCGACAGCGTCGAGAAGTACCGGTCGATCTGTTCCTGGTGTCCGACCAGCTTCCGCAGCATCTCGGCCCGCCCCTCGGGCTTGAGTTCGGCCACGTTGAGCGCGCCCTGGTAGTGGTTGAGGGCCTCGTTGCTCAGCTCGTTCTCGTAGCGCCGCAGCGCCGTCTTGAGCGCGGCGTCGTCGTGCAGCCCCTGACCGATCTGGTCGGTGAGCGACTGGGCCTGGACGAAGGCCTCGGTGATGCCGCGGGCGGTGATGGAGTCCTTGTGGGTCACGGCGTCGCCGACCAGCGCCCAGCCGGGGCCGTAGGCCTTGCGGAAGTAGTTCTCCTGGTGGCCGGTGCCGTACAGCTGCTCCTCGCGCTTGCCCTCCTGCATCCGCTCGTACAGCTCGGGGGCCGTCGTGCGGAAGGCGTCGAGGTAGGCCGGTTCGACGTCCTTGCGGATCTGGCCGAAGTCGGCCTGCGGGAAGTAGGCCATGAGCAGCGTGAGGTCGTCGTTGGTGGGCAGGACGCCGATCCAGCGTCCCGGCCGGTCGTACAGCTCGAAGTGCGCGGGGACCCCGGACCAGTAGCTGTAGTAGGTGCAGGTCAGGCGCGGGTGCTCGATGACGTTCTGCGCGCCTGCCTTGCGGGCGACCACGGAGCGCATGCCGTCCGCGCCCACGACGAGGCGTGCCCGCTCCGTCGTCTGGACGCCGCCGGGCGTGGTGTACCGCACGCCGACGACCCGGTCGTCCTCGAAGACCAGGTCGTTGACCGCGCAGCCCTGGCGGAAGTCGACGCCGGCCGCCACGGCACCCTCGGCGAGGATGGGGTCGAGCACGTAGCGCCGGGGCGCGTAGGTGGTGCGCAGGCCGTCGATCGGCAGGGAGAAGCCCTCGATGCGGACATCGGGCCCCTCGTAGCTCTGGTGGGTGATCGGCGTGCAGCCCGCGTCGCGGATCTTGTCGAGCAGCCCCCACCGGTTGAGCAGCGCCACGCCCTGCAGGTGCAGGTAGTGCGACGACAGCGTGTCCTGCGGGAAGCGCGCTTTCTCAAGAAGCAGGACTCGATATCCCTGCTGCGCGAAAAGCATGGCCGTCGGCGAACCCGCACAACGGGCACCTATGACAATTACGTCGTACATGGCACCTCTCCAACCGAGTGGTTTTTTGGATTCCAACGGCCGCAGCCGGGCATAAAGAAAATGCTAGCCGTGCGAACTCGCGGGATAAATACACATGGGACCTGCGGGTGTCCCGCCGGCGGGACAC
>NZ_JBNNJZ010000163.1:0-15335 GCF_050270335.1 Streptomyces sp. NPDC059900 | reverse complement strand
GTGCTGGGCCGACGTGTAGTGCACGTCGGTGGTCAGCCACACCGTCCCGGTGACCTTGCGGTGCTTGATGTGCCGCAGGAGTTCGGCGATCTGCAGTTCACGGCCCAGCGGCGCGCCCGGGTCGCCCTGCGCGACGGCCTCGAAGTTCGCCGATCCGTCGGGCACGACGAGACCCAGCGGCATGTCGGACGCGATGACCTTCCAGGTGGCACGCGAGCGCGAAAGCTCCCGCTTGAGCCATTGCAGCTGCCGGGCGCCCAGGATGCCGGTGGTGTCGTCGGTCTGGCGGCCGGGGGAGTTCGCGTTGCGGTAGGAGCGCATGTCCAGGACGAACACGTCGAGGAGCGGGCCGTGTCGCAGGGTGCGGTACACCCGCCCGTCTTCGTCGCCCGGCGGGAGCGTCGACACGGGGAAGTACTCGCTGAACGCCCGCAGGGAGCGCCCGGCGAGGACGTCCACGTTCTTCTCCGTATAGCGGGCGTCGGTCAGAATCTGCCCCGGATACCAGTTGTTCTTCACCTCGTGGTCGTCCCACTGGACGATCGAGGGGACCTGGGCGTTGAAGCGCCGCAGGTTCTCGTCGAGCAGGTTGTAGCGGAAGGCGCCGCGGAACTCCGCGAGCGTCTCGGCGACCTTCGACTTCTCCTCCGTGGTGACGTTGCGCCACACACTGCCGTCGGGGAGGGTGACGCTGGGCAGGATCGGCCCGTCGGCGTAGATGTTGTCGCCGCTGCACAGGAAGAAGTCCGGGTCCCTGCGGCGCATCTCGTCGAAGATGCGCCAGCCGCCGCGGTCCGGGTTGATGCCCCACCCCTGGCCCGCGATGTCGCCCGACCACAGGAAACGCACGCCTTCCCTGCGCCCCTTCGGTGTCGTACGGAAGGTGCCGGTGACCGGCTCTCCGGTGCGCCGGGGGTCGTCGGGGTCGGCCAGGAGCACGCGGTAGTGGATCTGCTCGCCCGCCGGCAGCCCGCGCAGCCGTGTCGTCCCCGTGAAGTCGGTGTCCGGGCCGAGCAGCGGGCCCTTGAAGCGCGTGGGGTTGCGGAACGACTCGGTGGCGGACGTCTCCACGATCATGCGGGCCGGACGGTCGGACCGCACCCACACCAGACCCGCGTGCGCCGTCACGTCACCGGCCTGCACGCCCCACTCGGCCCGCGGGCGTCCCGACAGGGCGAGCGCCGGAGCGGCCCCGGTGAGGGACGGCACGGCCAGCGCCGCCGGGACGGCGAGCGAACCGCGCAGCACACTGCGGCGGCGCGGGGACGGGCTCGGCTGAGGGTGGGACATGAATGCGCCTCCAGTGACAGGTCAGACCAGTGTGCAGGGCCAGAACTAGCGGTGCGCGGCGGCGCACACGCAAACCACAAGTGAACAACTGCCCATGGGGTAAAGGGAACCGGTGTGCGAACGCCGTGTCGGTCCTGTCCACTACATCCCCGGTCACCGGCCCGGAGATGTACGTCCGGGGACGCAGGTCCGCAGACGCACGACCCCGCCGCGCGCCCGAGGCCGGACGGCCGATGCGCACGGACCGCTCGCTGCCTACGCTCGGCGGCACAGGCGCACGGTCGAGCGCGCCGGCGCATCCATTCCACGCAGCACCAGGGGGAGTCCCGTGCCCGTCAACGGACAGAGCCACATCCGCATCGCCCGCCCGTCCCGCGACCTCGCCGCGGCGGAGCGCTTCTGGGTGAGGGGCCTCGGTCTGGACGTCGTGTGGCGCTCGGAGGGCGGCCACGCTCCCGGCGAACACGACCTGCTCATGGCCGGATGGCCGGACGCCTCCTGGCATCTCGAACTCGTCCACGAGGCCGACAAGCCGGTCCTGCCCCGCCCCACGGACGAGGACCTGCTCGTCATCTACCTCGACGAGCCCGTCCCCGACGACCTGGTGGCCCGCCTGGAGGCGCACGGCGGCACCCGCGTCCTGTCCCCCAACCCGTACTGGAACGAGTGGGGCGTCACCGTCGAGGACCCGGACGGCTACCGCCTGGTGCTCTGCACGCGCGCGTGGTCCAACTCCTGAGCGGCCCCGGCGGCGAGCCGCACCCCCTCGGCGATCTGGGCGGGCGTCAGATGGGCGTAGCCGAGCACGAGGCACACCCCGGGGCCGGTCGCCGAGCCGTAGTCGCTCAGCGGCCGCAGCGCGACCCCGGCCGCCGCGGCCCGCCGCAGGAAGGCCTCCTGCGGGCCCCAGCGGCCGGGCAGCCGGGCGATGACGTGCAGGCCCGCGGCGATGCCGGTCACCTCCGTGCCCGGGAAGTGCCTGTCGAGCGCCGCGACGAGCGCGTCCCTGCGTTCGCGGTAGGCGCGCTGGCAGCGGCGCAACTGCCGGTCGTAGTCGCCGCGTTCGACGAAGCGCGCGAGCAGCGCCTGGTCGAGCGCCGGGTTGCCCAGGTCCATCATGCGCTTGCGGGCGACGACCTCGTCGGCCATCGACTCCGGTACGAGCAGCCAGCCAAGGCGCAGGCCGGGAGCGAGTGACTTGCTGACCGAGCCCGTGTAGGCGACGTGCTCGGGGTCGAGTCCCTGGAGGGCGCCCACCGGGGCGCGGTCGTAGCGGAAGTCCCCGTCGTAGTCGTCCTCGATGATCAGGCCGTCCACGGACCGTGCCCAGTCCAGGAGTCCGGCCCGCCGCCGGGCCGAGTAGCCGATGCCCGAGGGGAACTGGTGGGCGGGCGTGGTGACGACCGCGCGCAGACCGTGCTCCCTCAGCGCGCCGATGTCCGCACCCTCGTCGTCGACGGGCACCGGCACCGTGGCGACGTCCGCCGACGCGAACAGCTCGCCGTGCTGCGGGCTCCCTGGATCCTCGACGCCGACGGCACCCACCCCCCGCGCGCGGAGCACGAATCCGAGCAGCGCCATCGCCTGGGCCACTCCGGAGCAGACGATGATCCCCTCGGGGCCCGCGACCACGCCCCGGCGGCGTACGAGGAGTTCGGCGAGGGCCGTACGCAGCCGGGGCAGGCCCCGCGGATCGGGGTAGCCCAGTGCGTGGTGGGGCAGTTCGGCCAGGACACCGCGGTGCGCGGCCGCCCACGCGGCGCGCGGGAACAGGGACAGATCGGGGGTGCCCGCGATGAAGTCCACGCGCGCGTGGACAGGCCGCGGCGCCAGATCACGTGTGCCGGGAGCGGCCTTCCGCACCGCGCCGCCCACCCAGGTTCCCGCGCCCCGGTCGCTGCGCAGGTACCCCTCGGCCGTCAGCTGCTCGTACGCCTCCGTGACGAGCCCGCGCGAGACACCCAGGTCGGCGGCGAGCGCACGGCTCGACGGCAGCCGCGTGCCCGGCGAAAGCTGCCCCGACCTGACCGCCTCGCGCAGCGCCGACTGGAGGCTGCGGCCCCGGCTGCGGGCGGGGGCCGACGCGGCGGGCAGCAGCAGCTCCCAGGCGGCGGTTCCGGGCGCCCGGCCCGCTGGTGATGTCACCGGGATGCGCCTCCAGTACGTGGCGGATTTGGCGGCCGAATTATGGGACCCCGCGCGAAGTGGTCCCCGAAGAGGCCCCGGAAGTGGACCTTAAACCGGTCCGCGTCCGTTCCTAGCGTCAGGGGCATGAACGCCAACCTCACCCGCGGGTCCCTGCTGGCGGCCCTCGCCTGCCTCCTCGTCGGCGGTTCCTTCACCGCCAACAGCCTCCTGGGCGACTACCCGTACGCGGGCGGCCAGTTCCTGCGCTACGGCCTGGCCTGTCTGCTGCTCCTGCCACTGCTCGGGCGGGGCGGCACCGCGCCGCTCGCCCGCCTCACCCGGCGCCAGTGGGGGCGGCTGGCGGTCCTCGCCGCGGTCGGCATGGTCGGGTTCAACCTCGCGATCCTGGCCGCCGAACGCACCGCGGAACCTGCCGTACCGGGTGTCTTCGTAGGATGCGCCCCGGTCGTCGTGGCGGTCCTCGTGCCACTCCTTGAAGGGCGGCAGCCGCGGCGGGCCGTGATGTACGGGGCGCTGATCGTCGCGGCGGGAGCCTTCACCGTGCAGGGGTGGGGCCGTACGGACGCCGTCGGCATCCTCTTCTCCGTGTGCGCGCTCGCGGGCGAGGTCGGGTTCGCGGTCCTCGCCGTTCCCGTGCTGCGGCCGCTCGGCCCCAAGCTGCTGTCGGCCACGGTGTGCGGGATCGCCGCCGTCGAGTCCGCCCTCATCGGCGTCCTGGCCGACGGCGGGGACTTCCTGCGGATGCCCGGCACCACCGAGGCGGCGGCCCTGCTGTGGCAGGCGGCGATCGTCACCGTCATCGGGTTCGTCTGCTGGTACTCGGGCATCCAGCACATCGGCGCCGAGCGGGCCACCCTCTTCTCCGGTCTGATCCCCGTGGCGGCGGCCTTCACCGCACCCCTGGTCGGGACCGGGGCCTACGGAGTCCCGCAGGCCGTGGGGAGCGCACTCGTCGGCGTCGGGGTGGCCCTGGGCTCCGGCGTGCTACGCGGCCGGAAGGCGGCGGCAGGTGTCGAGGACGACGCGCGCGACGAGGGCCGGGTCGTCGTTCATCGGGACGTGCCCGCAGCCGGGAAGGCGCACCAGGCGGGCGCCGGGCACCGTGTGCTTGGCGCGGATCCCCTGGCGGCGCAGCAGGATGCGGTCGCGGGCGCCCCACGCGACGGTGACCGCGAGTCCGGGCACGTCGTCGCCGAAGAGCACGTCACGCCCGGCGGCGAGGGTCTGCTCGAACCCCTTGGCGTCGCGCAGCGCGAGCGTCTCGGCGACGACCGCCTCGGGTGACCGGCGGCCGGGGTGGGCGTAGATCGTGCTGGTGAGCGCCGCGCGCCCGGCGGCGCTGCGGGAGAGCCGCTCGATCAGCGGCAGCGGAAGGAGCCGCGCCCCGTGCCGCATCGCGAGCAGGGTGTTGAACGCGTAGCGCCGCTCGCCGGGCGTCCAGAAGCCGGCGGGGGACAGGGCGGTGACCGAGCGCACCAGCTTCTCCCGGCCCAGTTCAAGGGCGAGCAGACCGCCCAGGGAGTTGCCCGCCACGTGCGGCCGCTCGATCCCCAGGGCCTCGCACAGCGCGCCGAGCACGGACACCACCGTGGTGATGTCGTAAGGAAGCCCGTCGGGGAGCGCGGGGGACTCCCCGAAGCCCGGCAGATCCACGGCTATCACGTCGTACTCGGCGGCCAGGATGCCGAACACCGGGTCCCACGCCTGGCGGTGATGGCCGATGCCGTGCAGCAGGAGCAGCGGCTCACCCGCACCTGCGCGTTCGTACGCGACGGACAGGGTCCTCGGGCCGCCGGGGGATTCGACGCTGAAAGACACCTCTGCGGCCATTGCTGCTCCAGTCCCCGCCGCCCGGCGACGGTCCTCAGACACCTTAGACACGTTGTCAGCAACAATTACCGCTCAGTAGCCTCCAGTTCAAGAGGGCGGTCGGGGTGACCGCCGAGCCGGTGTGGGGCGCGCCGCACCCGCTTCGCCTGGACACCGCACGGCCCGTCGGCTGGGATGGACGGGTGGCGACCGACACCGTGACCGACGTCTTCGAAGAACACCGGCCCGTCCTGATGGGCGTGGCCTACCGCATGCTCGGCCGGGTGGCCGACGCGGAGGACGTCGTACAGGAGTCCTGGCTGCGCTGGTCGGCGGCCGACCAGGCGCAAGTACGCGAACCGCGTGCCTACTTGGTGCGCGTCACCACACGGCTCGCCATCGACCGGCTGCGCCACGTGCAGTCCCGGCGCGAGTCCTACGTGGGCCCGTGGCTGCCCGAACCGCTCGTCACCGACTACGGCCCCACCGTCCCGGACACCGCCGAGCGGGCCGTGCTCGCCGACTCCGTCTCCATCGCCGTCCTGGTCGTACTGGAATCCCTTTCGCCGCTGGAGCGCGCCGTGTTCGTGCTGCGGGAGGCCTTCGGGTTCCCGTTCTCGGAGATCGCCCTCACGCTGGACCGCGGCGAACCGGCCGTGCGGCAGCTCGCGGCGCGGGCCCGCAAGCACGTCGAGGAGGGAAAGCCGCGTTACACCGTGGATCCGGTCGAGCGCCGTGACCTGACCGAGCGGTTTCTCGCCGCGGCGACCAGCGGCGACCTCGACGGCCTGATGTCCCTGCTCGCCCCGGACGTACGCCTGGTCGGCGACAGCGGCGGCAAGGCCAGGGCGCCGCTGCGCGTCATCGAGAACGCCGACAAGGTGGGCCGTTTCCTCGACGGCGCCGCCCGCAAGGGCGTACCGGGCGGAGCGGAGGTCGAGGCCCGCTTCCTGGAGCTCAACGGCGCCGATTCGGTGCTGATCCTGGTCGACGGCAAGCCGGACTCCGTCTTCCAACTGGACGTCGTCGACGGGCGGATCGCCCACGTCTACATCATCCGCAACCCGGACAAGCTGCTCGGATTCGCCGCCTAGGCCGCACTGGACGGCAGATGAACCGCAGGTCAGACCCCCGTCACCCGAGGCGGGGGTTTTTGTCTTGTTCGCAACGCGCGCGTGGACCGGCACCAACAACGCGTGAATGCTCTGTGGCATCTTCCCTGTGCGCGCTGTAACGGATCGAGGATTGGTCTTGACCAAGGGTGGGTGCCGTTCTATCGTCGCCAGGGATAGTGCAGGAACCTTTAATAAACAAGGGCGCTAAAAAGCCGCCGGCACACGGCGATTGCGGAGGACAGGGTGGGGACCACGCAGCTGGAAACGGCTCCGGAGCCGAAGTACTGGCACCTCAAGACCGTGCTCAGCGAGGCACTCGACTCCGAGTTCGGCGTCGGCGAGATCCTGCCCAACGAGCGTGATCTCGCGGCCCGGTTCGGTGTCGCCCGCGCCACGCTGCGCCAGGCACTGGAACAGCTGGAGCTGGAAGGCAGGCTGCAGCGCCGCCGCGGAGTCGGCACGACCGTCGCCCCGCCGCGGGTGGGAGTGGCCGTCGGGTCCGCGCAGGGCACCTGGCCCGGCGAGGTCGGCGACGCCTGGCAGCCCGCCGACTGCGCACCGGCGACCCCGCCCGCCGACGTGGCCCGCATGCTCGATGTCCCGGGCGACGAGCAGGTGCACGTGGTGCGCCGTACGCGCGTCTCGCACGGCCAGCCCGTGGCCGCCGAGCTCCTGTACGTACCGACGTCGTCGGTCGCCGAGCTGTCCGCCATCGACGCCCCGTCCGGGCCCTCACGCGCGCGTGGCGTGCTGCGCGAGCTGCACCGGCTCGGCCTCGAAGGACAGGACCGCGCCGTGGAGCTCGGCTCCGCCCGCGCGGACGACGCCAAGGCGCTCGACCGGCTGCCCGGAGCCCCGGTCCTCGTAGTGACGACCCGCTTCTTCGCCGAGGGACGCACCGCCGCGGTGTCCGTGGCGACGTACCGCGCCGACACCTGCCGCCTCACGTTCGGCGACGAGGGCGGCGTCGAGATCCACCACGGCCCGGAGAGCCGGGCCTCCTGACACCGCTCCTCTTGTTCTTCGTGTGCACGGCGCGTCGCCTCAGCGGCGCGCCGTGACCGTTCCCTCCACCGCGAACAACTGCTCCTCGACATGGTCCAGGGCCAGGCGCAGCGCGCCCGTCGCGATGGCGGCCTCGCCGAGCATCGACAGGGCCACCCGGGGCGGGCGCAGACAGTAACGGGCCAACTCGCGGCGCAGCGGCTCCAGGACACCGTCGAGACCGGCCGCCCAGCCGCCCACGACGACCAGTTCGGGATCAAGGGCGAGCACCAGCGCCGCCACGTCGTGCACCAGACGCTGGATGTACCGCTCGACGGCCTGCTGCGCCCGCTCGTCGCCCTCGCGCGCGTCGGCGAACACCTGCGCCACCGCCTGCTCGTCCAGCGGATGCAGGGGCTCGTCCGTGGTCGAAAGCAGCGTCTCCGGGGTCACGTCGCGGCCCAGCAGATGCAGGGCGCCGATCTCGCCCGCGGCGCCGCCGTACCCGCGGTGCAGCCGGCCGCCGATCAGTGCGCCGGCTCCCGGGCTGAGCCCGGCCAGGACGAACACCACGTCGTCGGACTCGGTCGCCGCGCCCTTCCAGTGCTCGGCCACGGCCGCCGTGTTCGCGTCGTTCTCCACCAGGACCGGACACTTGAAGGACCTGCGCAGGCGCTCGCCCAGCGGGAGCCCCGTCCACTCCGGCAGCGCGGTGCCGAGCCGGACCGTGCCGTCCGCCTCCACGATGCCGGGGCTGCCGACGCCCACCGCGCGCAGCGAACTGCGGGCGATCCCGCCCCGGCGCAGCAGGTCCGCGACCGCCGTGCGCAGCCGCTCGATGCGCTCGTCCGCGGAGGCCGTCTCGTCCACGTCCCTGGCCGCCGTGCCAAGGACCCGGCCGTCCAGGTCCGACAGGACCGCGGCCACCCGGTGCGGGCCGATCTCCAAGCCGAGCAGATGCCCCGCCTCGGCCCGGAAGCGGAACCTCCGCGCGGGCCGTCCCTGGCGTCTTGCCGCGCCTTCCTCGGCGGCGGTCTCCACCACGAGCCCGGCCTCGATGAGCCCCTCGACCACGCCCTCGACGGTCGGCCGTGAAAGCCCCGTCACCCGGGTGACCTCGGTGAGTGTCGCGAAGTCCGCCCCACGCAGCGCGTGCAGCACCACCGCGGAGTTGATCCGCCGCAGCAGAGAGGGATCCCCGCCGGTCAGCCGCCCCAACGTCCGTCCTCCCAGCTCGTGCGCATGATGGGGCGGATCGTACTCGCCGGGGCCGACCACTGCGAGTGCCGGGCCCTGCCGTGACACAGAGTGGCGACCGGCCGCGGCTACGACAGGCCCTAGCCCGGCGCGACGAAACCGGACTCGTACGCGGTGATCACCGCCTGCGTCCGGTCGCGGGCCCCCAGCTTCGCGAGGACGGCACTCACGTGGGACTTCACCGTCTCGGCGCCGACGATCAGCTCCCCGGCGATCTCCGCGTTCGACAGACCGCGCGTCATCAGGCGCAGCACGTCCGACTCGCGCTCGGTGAGCGAGGCCCGCTCCAGGGCGGCCCTGGCCGCCGCGTTGCCCGGCCGCTGCCCGTACTCGCCCGCCAGCTGCCGCACTGCCGCCGGGAACAGCAGCGACTCGCCCTCGGCGACGAGCCGGACGGCGTTCACGATCTCGGCGGGGCGGGCGCGCTTGAGCAGGAAACCGTCCGCGCCCGCGCGCAGCGCCTCGTACACGTACTCGTCGTTCTCGAAGGTCGTCACCACGAGGATCTTCGGCGGGTCCTGCACGGTGCGCAGGACCGCGCGCGTGGCCTCGATGCCGTCCAGAAGCGGCATCCGCACGTCCATGGCGACCACGTCGGGCCGCAGTTGGCGCACCAGCGGAATCACCGCGGCCCCGTCGGCCGCCTCGCCCACCACCTCGATGTCGGGCTGCGCCTCCAGGACGGCCCGCAGACCGGCGCGTACGAGGGGTTCGTCGTCGACGAGGAGGACAGTGACCGGCATCCGGTCAGCGTAGATCACCCGAGCGGCAGCTCGACGTGCACCTGCCATTCGCCGTCGCGCGGTCCCGTGGTGGCCCGGCCGCCGAGCAGCGTGGCCCGCTCCCGGATGCCGCGCAGTCCGCTGCCGCCGCGGCCGGTGCTCTCTCGTGCCGCGGGCAGCGCGTTGCGTACGTCGATCTCCAGGGCGGTCTCGCGGACCGTAATCCGTACCTGGACCGGCACCGGCCCGGAGTGGCGCAGCACGTTCGTCAGGGCCTCCTGGAGCATGCGGTAGGCCTCGCGGGAGACGGGGCCCGGCAGGCGCTCCACGGGCCCTGACACCTCGGTGTCGACCTTCGCCCCCGAAGCCCGTGCGGACTCCAGGAGTTGGGCGGCGTCGGAGAGCGTGGGGCGCCGGCTCGCGGGCTGTTCGTCCTCCCGCAGGACACGCAGGACACGCTCGAGGTCCTCCAGAGCCGCCCGGCCCGTCTCCTCGATCGCGCCGAGCGCCCGCTCGGTGAACCCGGCGTCGGCGGCGGCCCGTGCGGCTCCCGCCTGGACCACGGCGACGGTCAGCGCGTGACCTATGGAGTCGTGCAGTTCCCGCGCGATCCGGTTGCGTTCCAGGAGTTGCTCGGTGCGCTCCTCCAGGGCGGCGAGGCGTTCGGTGGGGGAGGGGCCCAGCAGACGCCGGGCGGCCGACGTCATCAGGCGGCCCCCGACCACCATCACTCCCAGGAGCAACATGATCGGGACCGGCACGAGCAGCGCGTTCGCCGGGTGCGGACCCGGCAGGGGAAGGAGCACGCCGGGTTCCTCGCCGCGCTCCGACGACGCCGCTCCCACCAGGGCCAGCGCGGTCCCCAGGAACTGCACCGTGACGTAGCCCGCCAGGAAGCCGGCCTCCAAGCGCAGCACCAACCACAGCGCGGTCCTGCCGCGGTCGCGCCAGGACACCGAGGGAGCCACGGAGATCCCGGATTCCTCCTCGTCGCCCGGCACGCGCGCGTGCTGCCCCGGGAACAGCATCAGCCGCGCCTGCAGACCCTCCGCCCTGCGCACGAAAGGCAGCAGCAGGGCGGCCGCCACGACCAGCGGGATCGGCTGCAACGCGATCTGCACCCACTCGGCGGGCGAGGTACGGCTGAGTCCCGGCGTGATGAACGCGCCCATCAAGGGGATGGCCGAGCCGATGAGCAGGTGCAGCCAGCGCGTATAGGTCACCGCGCTGGTGACCGGCCGGAAGAAGCGGGGCATCCCGTCATCGTGCCAGCCGCACACCCCCGCACGGCTCCCCCGTGAGGGGGAGACGAAGCCCCCGGCCGGGGGAAGCCCCCACCCCCGTACGGCCGCGAGTCTGGACCCATGACCAGCATCGACGTCCAGAACCTCACCAAGGAGTACGGCGCCACCCGCGCGGTGGACGCACTGACCTTCACCGTCCGGCCGGGGAAGGTCACCGGGTTCCTCGGCCCCAACGGAGCCGGCAAGTCCACCACCATGCGCCTCGTCCTCGGCCTCGACCGGCCCACTTCGGGCACCGCGACGATCGGCGGCCGCCCCTATGCGGACATCGACGAACCCCTGCACCACGTGGGGCCCTGCTCGACGCGCAGGCCGCGCACGGCTCGCGCAGCGCCCGCAACCACCTCCTCGCCCTGGCCGCGAGCAACCGCATCCCCGCGCGCCGGGTGACGGAGGTCCTCGAAGAGGCGGGGCTCGCCACCGTGGCGGGGCGCCGGATCAAGACGTTCTCGCTCGGCATGCGCCAACGCCTCGGCATCGCGGCCGCGCTGCTCGGCGACCCGCGCGTGGTCATGCTGGACGAGCCGTCCAACGGCCTCGACCCCGAAGGGATCATCTGGATCCGCGAGCTGCTGCGGCGCCTGGCCAAGGAGGGCCGCACGGTCCTGGTCTCCAGCCATCTGATGAACGAGACGGCCACGTTCGCCGACCACCTGGTGGTCCTCGGCCGGGGCAGGCTGCTCGCCGACACCTCGATGCCCGACTTCATCGCGGCGCACAGCAGCCCGCGGGTGCGGCTGCGCACCCCGGAGAGCGAGCGGCTGCGCGGCCTCCTGACGGATAAGGGGTACGCGATGACGGCGCAGGACGGCGGACGCTGGACGGTGGAGGGCGCGAAGGCCGAGGAGATCGGGTCCATCGCCGCAGGTCACGGCATTGCGCTCCGTGAACTCTCCGACGAGCAGGCCTCTCTGGAGCAGGCCTACCTCGCCCTCACGGCCGACGACGCCGAGTTCGCCGCCACCGCCCCGACGCCCCGCCAGGAGGCCTGACCATGTCGACGACCGCCGTGCTCCGCTCGGAGTGGATCAAGATCAAGTCGGTGCGCGCCAGCCTCGGTTCGCTCATCGCCGTCTTCGCGGCCACCCTGGCCATCACCGTGCTCGCGTTCGCCACGATCGGCACGGCGGAGGCCGACAACGCCGACTACGAACCGCTCTTCGGTGCCTTCTACGCGCTCAACTTCGGCCAGATCGCCGCCATCAGCTTCGGGACGACGGCGATGTCCTGCGAGTACCTGAACGGCGCGCTGCGGATCTCGCTGTCCGCGGTGCCGCGCAGAGGACTCTTCTACGGGGCGAAGGTCGCGGTGGTGGGCGCGCTCGCCCTCGGCACGGGCATCCTCACCAGCTTCGTCGCCTTCCTGGCCGGGCAGGCGTTCATGGGGGACTATGCGATCGGTCTCGGCCATGACGGTGCCGTCCGGGCGTGCGTCGGCGGCGGCATCTACCTCGCGCTGATGGCGCTGCTCGCGGCGGGCCTGACCATGGTGCTGCGCAGCGGGGTCGCCGTCCTGAGCATCCTCATCCCGTTCACGCTCATCGTGTCCTTCGTGGTCGGGGACGTCGCGAGCGGTGTCGCGGGCTTCCTGCCGGACCGGGCGGGCCAGCAGGTGCTCCACGAGAACCCGTCGGGAACTCTGGGCCCGTGGGCGGGACTTGGCGTCACGGCGGCGTGGGCGGCCGCCTCGCTCCTGGCGGGCTGGTGGGCGGTGCGGCGGCGCGACGCGTGAGCCGGATGTCCGGATGGTGACGTCCGGTGCCGGACGGGGGGCCGGTTGTCAGTGGCGGCCGCTTTACTGGATCGCATGAGTACCGCACAGCATCTCGCCGCGATCGACCTGCTGCGCTCACGGGAGTTCCCCGCGGAGCACGGCAGGTCGCAGGACGGCGACGGCGGTCCGGGTTATCGCATCGCCGAGTTGATGACGAGCGACGACTTCTGGGAGGACGACGGCACGCGGTGGGAGGCGACCGCGGATCAGTACGAGGCCGAGCGCGACGGCCTCTCGGTCCTCCTAGTCGACCGCTGGGGAGCGCCGCAGATATTCAGCCTGGAGAGCCTCTTCGAGCGGACGCCGGGCGACGGCGGCGAGGAGTGGTCGTCGGGTGATGACGCGGCGGGCGAGGAGATACCGGAGCCGTGGAACTCGCTGAGTTCCTCGGTCCCGGACCTTCACCTCTGGCGGGCCGACGGGAGATGGATCGCCCTCGGCGTCTCCCAGTGGGACAGGGAACTGCCCTTCCAGCTCCTCGCCGTGGTCACGGAGATAGATCCCCCGTAGCGGGCGCGTCGAGGACATGGATGCGGATGGGGCGACCGCAGTGATGGTCGACGGCACCCCGCTCCACGCGCATCCCCAGCTTGTTCATGACGCGCTCCGAGGCGTTGTTGCCCACCTGGACGATGCTGACGACCCGCTCGAGACCGCGCTCGGCGAAGCCGAAGCCCAGGGCGGCACGTGCCGCCTCGGTGGCCAGGCCCTGCCCCCAGAAAGGGGGCCCGAACCGCCAGCCGATCTCCACCGCGGGCAGCACCTCGGGGAGGTAGTGCGGCACGGAGAGCCCGGTGAACCCGGCGAGTTCACCGGTGGCGCGGAGCTCCACCGCGAAGAGCCCGAAGCCTTCGGTCTCCCACTCGTGCTCCCACATCGCGATGCGGTCCCGGGTCTGTTCCTGGCTGTGGACGGAACCGTCGCCGATCCACCGCATCACCCGGGGATCGGAGTTGATGACGGTCATGGGCGCGACGTCCGTCTCGCGCCAGCGCCGGAGCAGCAGGCGGGGCGTCTGGATCAGGGGCACCGCGGTCAGCCCCGACCGGGGGTGAGGCCGAGCTCGTCGCCTTCGCGCGGCCGGAAGTGCCGGGCCACGTCCGCGTCGGTCACTTGCGCAAGCTCGGCGGGGGACCAGTGCGGATCGCGGTCCTTGTCGACCACTTGGGCGCGGATGCCCTCCACCATGTCCGGCGCGGTGATCGCCGTCGCCGAGACGCGGTACTCCTGGTCGAGCACCTCCTCCAGCGAGGCGAGGGCGCGGGCCCGGCGCAGGGCGGCGAGCGTGACCTTCAGCGAGGTCGGCGACTTGCCGAGGAGCGTCTCCGCGGCCTCCTTCGCCGCGCGCTCGCCCGAGTCGTACAGCCGGTCCACGATGTCCTCCACGGAGTCGGCGGAGTAGCAGGCGTCGATCCACTCGCGATGGTCGGCGAGTTCACCCCCGGGCGCGGTGGCGGCGTACCGCGCGACCACCTCGCTCACGTCGGCGGCGGCGAGCGCGGCGGTGAACTCCGGCAGGCGCTCGGAGGGTACGTAGTGGTCGGCGAGGCCGCACAGCAGCGCGTCGCCCGCGCCGACCGCCGAGCCGGTCAGCGCGAGGTGGGTGCCCAGTTCGCCGGGCGTCCGCGTCAGGAGATACGTACCGCCGACGTCCGGCACGAAGCCGATCCCGGTCTCCGGCATGGCGATCCGGGAGCGCTCGGTGACGATCCGCACGCTGCCGTGCGCCGAGACGCCGACCCCGCCGCCCATCACGATCCCGTCCATCACGGCGACGTACGGCTTCGGGAAGCGGGCGATACGGGCGTTGAGCCGGTACTCGTCCCGCCAGAAGGCCACGGACGCGGGGCCGCCGCCCGCGCGGATGTCGTCGTGGATGGAGCGGATGTCGCCGCCGGCGCAGAGACCGCGGGTGCCTGCGCCGGTGAGGACGACGGTGCTGATGTCCTCGTCCCGCTCATAGCCGGACAGGGCCTCGTCCATCAGGCGGACCATGGCGTGGTTCAGCGCGTTGATCGCCCGGGGGCGGTTCAGCGTGATGTGGCCCGCGCGGCCCTCTGCGCGGAGGAGGACGGGGGTCTCGTCGGTGGCTGCTGTGGTCATGGGGCCAATCTAGACCGCCGCTTCGCGGCGGATGTTTCCCGCCCACCCGCCCGAGCACCCGGCATCACATCCACCCCGAAGGGCTACTCGCCCCCCTGGAACGCCCCCAGGATCCGCTCCGCCGCCAGCGTTGCCGTCAGTGTGCCCTCCCGTACCCGCTGCTCCAGGTCAGGGGCCAGTTCCCGCACCGCCCCGTGCCCCCGCAGCCGGTCAAGGAGTTCGTCCCGCACCATCGTCCACGTCCAGTCGACCTGCTGGTCGCGCCGCTTGGCGGCCAGGCGGCCGGTGGAGTCCAGGAGCGAGCGGTGCTGTTCCAGGCGGTCCCACACCTCGTCCAGGCCGCTGGATTCCCTGGCGCTGCAGCTGAGCACCGGCGGCGTCCAGGCGGCGTCGGCAGGGTGCATGAGCCTCAGGGCGCCCGCCAGTTCACGCGCCGCCGAGCGCGCGTCACGCTCGTGCGGGCCGTCCGCCTTGTTGATGGCGAGGACGTCGGCGAGTTCGAGGACGCCCTTCTTGATGCCCTGTAGCTGATCGCCGGTGCGGGCCAGGCTGAGCAGCAGGAACGAGTCGACCATGTTCGCGACCGCCGTCTCCGACTGGCCCACGCCCACGGTCTCCACGAGCACCACGTCATAGCCCGCGGCCTCCATCACCACGATCGACTCGCGGGTGGCCTTCGCGACCCCGCCGAGCGTCCCGGCGGTGGGCGAGGGCCGCACGAAGGCCGCCGGGTCCACCGCGAGGCGTTCCATGCGCGTCTTGTCGCCGAGGATGGAACCGCCCGTGCGGGTCGACGAGGGGTCGACGGCGAGGACCGCGACCCGGTGAC